>JAHDHP010000343.1 GCA_020631245.1 Bacteroidota bacterium
AACCGTTTAACCGTAAATCGTTCAACCGTTTAACCGTAAATCGTTCCATCGTCATTCATTCGCCGCCCTCGCCAACAAACGATGAAAATGATGCACACAACGCTCCTGCTTCGGAGAAAAACGCCCTTTGTGATACAACCTTGAACGCAAACCACGCTGTACACTTGCCACTACCTCCTCATCTTCCATTTCCGTTTCATGGATATGTGTATCGACTACGACTTCGGGCTTAAAACCTGGTCGTAGAAAGGTAAGAAAAACCATCTCCGTTTTGTCAATTCCTTTAGGTTTGATAATGTTAAGTGATAAGCCCCAGGGATAAAAATTGAACATCATATTGGGGTACACCCAGTAGTAATAAGCGAATATTTTCTTGCCATAATCGGGCGATGATTCGGGCAAATCGAAATGTGCTTCTCCCTCCTTAGCTATCGCCAATTGTAGATTACACCATTGGTGTGTTTCATAGGTATAGTTCCCATAATCCAAAGTGGCATTGAGTCGCCCATGTACGTAGGGCACATGGAAGCCTTCGAGGTAATTGTCGCAATACAAGGCCCAGTGCGCATCCACCCCATACGTTTGCGAAGAACTTGGATCGAAAACTAGTTCATCCATCGGAAACCAAGCGAGGCGTTCTTGGATAGGCCCGAGTAATTCTTGCATCGACATTTGTGGATCAATA
Organism: Bacteroidota bacterium; assembly: GCA_020631245.1. Taxonomy (GTDB): domain Bacteria; phylum Bacteroidota; class Bacteroidia; order Chitinophagales; family UBA2359; genus JAHDHP01. The sequence goes on from JAHDHP010000343.1 coordinate 686, forward strand.
GAGGCAAAAAGCAGTTTCCCCCAATTTTCACAAGCAATTTCGGGCAAATCGTCTTCAGGGCGCGGGAAATCAATTGCCTCCTCAAATTCGGGCATACTTTTCATCTTACCATTCGTGTGAAAACAACGTCCATGATAGCGGCAACGTATTGTTTTTTTTTGACAAGCTTCTTCTACTAATACAAATCCTCGGTGCGTGCAAACATTTGATAAACAGCGAATAGTACCTGTTTCATCTTTAGTCAATACGAGTGGTTCGTTCAGACAACCTTCAAGCAAATTTACGGGATAACAACTATGTGTTGCAGGCAAATCGTCAGTAGTACCCACTATCTGCCAAGAAGGAACAAAGACCGTTTCTTTAAGTCGTTCGTAGGTGGCAGTATCGGTATAAAAACTCGCAGGTAAAGTGCCTGCATTTTTAATATCAGGATTAATGGAAAACTTCATGAAAGATGTCACTTTTTAGATGAAAAATGGCACTAGTACTATATGAGAGCTTGACTATGTTACATGGATTTAGAGGCTATCATGATTTTACAATCAAGACAGCCTCTATAGCTCACAAATTACTACATTATTTGTAAACCTAAAAAAATTAACAACAAGTATCCAACCCCTAAAGCATTTAAAAATAAAACAATATATCTCTAAGTCTTTACCTAAAGGGATTAAAAAGTTTTTTTTCACAAAAATTGTCACAATTAACAAAGTACTTAACACTATATAACTAAATGCTGGCATTTCATTTTTTTTCATCTAGAAGAACTCTAATCCATTTAGACATGCTATCTAAATGGGAAGGATTTCTTTGCAACACATTAAAAAATGACGGTATTATTTATTGATCAAAGTAACGTATTTAAAGAACTACGCCAGCATGATATGCTAATGATTACAAGTGCTCATAAGCTTAGATATAAACATATAAAAGCTATCATTCAACAAGCAGATACAGTTTATATCGACATTCATTTTCTTTATTATCTTGAAAATCAAAATAGAACTGCTAAAGGTATGTCACTGCTCGCAGATTTATTTGAAGATATAAGTATACAAGATGACCGAGCAATTCTACTATTAAGGCGATCCACCTCTAGTACCCATACCCCTCGAAATAAGGCTATAGAAAGAAGTTGTAATTTACGTAGTATCCACTTTTCAGACACTTCACAAAATTGGGTGGATAGTCTATTATTTTTAGAAAGCAGTGCTACTTCTTATCTTTTTAGTAGACGAAAATATTTGGCGGAACGTAAAAAAGAAGCCCCTAAGAAAACATTAATGCAACGTATAGTCAGTCTATCCAAAAGATTAAACATTTTCTAAATCATAAAGCAACCATCCCACCCATCCATTACGTTTCCAAAAAAGGGAAGCAATCCTACTTACTGGTAGCTACCACTTTTTTTATTGTTTCCACACATCAAAAGCATGATACGATCCTTCGTATCATGCTTCCTTTTTCATTTGTCATTCATTAATAACAAAGATTTTTAATCTATGACTTACGTAAAATTCTTGATTTTATGTGTGGCATCACTATTAGGGGAAAAAAAACTAACGTACCTTATTCATTTAGGAAAAAGACAGCATATATAGTCTACCTCCCAACCCATTCAGTCATTCGCTCAATCAGTCATTCACTTTCTGGGCGTGCCCTTTCGCAGGATTTATGGGCTTGCTTTCAGACACGCGTAACGCAAACACAATCCCTCATTCCCGCAATCCCACAATTCCTGCTTCAGGTCGGGCTATCCGTTTGTAGTTGCCTCACATACCCTTGTTCGGCTATATTGCCTAGCAGTGTCTTCCGCTGTCAGCCCTGCTAGGCAAAGCCTCACAAAGCGTCTGTTTCGTCAAGCTACCACTACTATCCCTCACGCAAAAACGATGGAACGGTTAAACGACCGACGATGGAACGATTGACGTTCCACCGTCGGTCGTTTAACCGTCAATCGTTCTTAACTACTGTCTCCACCATACTCGTCACCACCGAAATCAACACACTAAATAACAATGCCCACCAAAACGAAGCCACTGCAAAACCATCCACAAAATGATCCATAAGCATCACCATCAACGCATTAATAACAAAAGTAAAAAGTCCGAAAGAAATGAAGTTTAGTGGCATAGCTAGTAGCTTCACAATAGGTCGCACAAAAAAGTTGACCAAACTAAGAGCTACCACAGCAATAAGTGCCGTTTTATAATCAATAACGGATATACCCGCTAAGTACTCAGCCCCAAACCACACAGCAGCAGCCAATAATAAAAATTTCGCAATCGTTTTCATTCCGCAAATAGGTTTTTGTAATAGTGGATAACTTGTCGTAAATCGGATAAGGTAAAATCAGCATAAGTCATCACTTATTGTTTTATCCCAATATAACCAATTCCTGCCATTCAATCAACTACAATCACCTATTTCAACAATCCCTCAACTATTAACAAAGTGGTCTCCCCTCTTTGTGATCTCAGTAGTTATCTTTGTGTTCTTTGTGATTCCCCAATATTAAGCCAATGTAAAGTTTTATAAAATAACAAGGTATAACACCTTGTTATCGCTAACATTTCACTATTTTTAGGAGTTTTTTTAGCACAATTATGTTTCCTTTATTCGAATCAATAGGATTTATAACAAATAGACAATCAATACAAGTAGCCAACACCCTATTGATTATTACTAACTTACATCTCTCTTTTAATTATGAAAAGCATTTGGAGTCAAGTTTTATTAAGTATAGGATTAGTGTTTGTGGTAGTAGGGAGCTTGAGGGGGCAGTGTCCAGATATTACAGCTACATCAATTACAACAACTAGCCCTGCTCCTAATAACTGTGGAGCAACTTCATGTGATTTATGTGAAGGTGGAGCTATTGAAATAGAATTGGAAGGACAAGATTTGCCCAATGGCGGTACCATAGAATGGTATTATGATTCTAATCCAGGTTTTGATCCTTATGCAGGTCAAGGTACTAATACGGGTAACTCTACAATTAGTACCGCTGCTCCTAATCCTTGTGATATTTGTCCTACTGTAGAAGCTTTATTTATTGATGCTTGTAATGGAACTGGGGGCGAACCAGATAATGAATTTGTAGTAATGACTTCTGGAAGTGGTTTTGATGTTGATGATTTACAAATTGATCTAAACGACACTAATAATGGAAATAACTTTTGTGGTGTTTCTGGTTGTAATCAAGATATTAATATTGGAGCAAGTCCGTGTACCTTTCAAACACCTAATGCCACTCTTATAAGTAATCTTCAATCAAGTGCTAATTGTAACAACTTAAATATTATTCCTCTTAGCCCAGGCGGCTCTGTTCCACCAGGTGGAATTGTTATCGTGTTTATGAGTAGCAATGTCACAATTGGTTACGATTTGGATGCTTTATGTCAAACTGGGGAAACAATCTATATTTTACAAAATAGTTGTGAAAGAGGATTTGGGGCATTCACCAATTATGACTCTAACTCAACAGTAAATGATATAAAAACAACTAGTATTTCTATTAATGGTTGTGCGGGATGTAGTAGTATTGATTTTGTTTATGACAAAACAGATCCTGCTTTAAATTTAGGAAATGGGACATTTGCCTATTTAGATGCAACAGGCAATGTTGTTTTTGATAATGGAGGTTGTGCTTCTCCCCCTGTAGAAGACATCCAACTCCCTCCGTCTCCAAGTACAATTCCACCTTTCAATCTCAATCTTGATGACACGTATTGTTCAAGTGGTCCAATATATCTTACGGGTATTATTGACCCTCCTCCATCAGGAGGCTGTCCAAATGAATTTACCATTGAATTAACGCTTAATCTCAACTGCCCTGATGCAGGAGATGACGCTAGTATTGATATTTGTGCTTTACCTGTCGATTCATATCCATTTGCCGATTTACCCAGTCTACTTGGAGGTACACCAGATGCAGGCGGAACTTGGAGTGATACAGATGGGACAGGTGTTGATTTATCTGACCCTGCGAATGTTGACTTTACAACAATTAGCTCAGGCACTTATGATTTTACTTATACCGTAAACCAGTCGGGTTGCCAAGATATGGCTATAGTAACGATTAATTTCGGTCAAAAAGGTTGTACTGACCCTGCTTATTGCGAGTATAATTCTTCCGCAGTTTGTGATGATGGTTCCTGTGTAACCTCGACTTCGGACCCAGGGACTTGTGATGATGGAGACTGTACCAATGGACTAGAAACTTGGGATGCTTCTACTTGTGCTTGTGTTTCTAATCCTGTGACGGAAACGCTTGGGTGTACTGATCCTGCTTTCTGTGAATACAATTCTGCCGCAACTTGTGATGATGGGTCATGTGCAACATCCAATGC
>JAHDHP010000015.1 GCA_020631245.1 Bacteroidota bacterium
TTTTTGTGAACAGCACCCATAAATTTAGAATAGCTCATTCCTTCTGCTCTAGCAGCTGCATTAATACGAGCGATCCATAAACGACGAAACTCACGTTTCTTATTACGACGATCACGGTAAGCGTATAACAAACCTTTTTCGACAGCATTCTTCGCAACTGTCCACACATTTTTACGACGTCCAAAGTAGCCCTTAGCTAACTTCATGAACTTTTTACGTCTTCTTCTCGACGCAACTGAGTTTACCGACCTAGGCATGGTAATTAATTTTAAATGTTAATAAAAACCTAACACAGTCTTCTGAGTAGGTAACGTTGCCCTGCCAGTCTATTAAATAAAAGCGGCAACGTTTTGTGTCTCAATGAAAATTCTGTAACGAATACAAAAAGGATGGCTTACATTACCATCAACTTCTTTACACGAGGCATATCACAAGAATCAACAAAAGCAGCTTTACCTAAACGCTTCTTACGTTTATGCGACTTCTTTGTTAAAATGTGCCCCTTAAAAGCTTTACGACGCTTGACCTTTCCAGATCCCGTCACCTTAAAACGTTTCTTCGCTCCAGAATGAGTCTTAATCTTTGGCATAATGAAAATATTTTTAAATCAGAGTGCAAAGGTAGAAAAATATGTTGAAAGTTGAAACTTTTGGATATTCTATTTAGATTATTATTAATCAAATTACAAACTTATTTTGAACATATATACAATCTGTTCCCCAGTTACAACCAGCATCTTCGCTAGTGAACGTCGCACGTTCAACCGTAAATCGTCGATCGTCGCATCGTTAATCGTTCAACCGTCGGACGCCCTCCTCATCACCTCCCCCGCCACCAAAGTTGCCGCACAAGCCACATTCAAGGACTCCACCCCATTCGCCATCGGAATCCGCAACCACTCATCCACCAATTTCCCCACCTTCTCATCAATACCAGCCGTTTCACCTCCCATCACAAAAATACTCCGTTTCGCATATGTAGATACATCATAAATAGTCTGTTTCCCATAGCCAGAAAGCCCATAAATTCGAAAACCCTCCTTCTTTGCCAAGTCCAAACCTTTTTGCAAATACTCACAACGCAAAATACGCGTCCTAAAAATCACCCCCGCCGATGCTTTCACAATCAATGGACTAATATTCGGACATCCTTTTCGAGGATAAATCAAGCCATCCATTCCCAAAGCAGTACTAGAGCGCATCACCATTCCTACATTACGCGGAGTAGTCACCCCATTCAAAGCCAATAAATGAATCGACTCCTCCCCCTTTTTTGCCGCTCCTAAGAGTTCTAAATATCGCTCCAAACTATCCATAGCTGGAGCTATCACATCCGCAACCACTCCTTGATCCTGCTTTTCATTGCGCGACAAACGCGAGATACGCTTTGCCTCCATCCGTAAGATAGAAACACCACGATCTGTTGCCAATGTTAATATGTCATCTATTATATGTCCCCGTGCTTTGTCAGCAATCGCCACTTTATCAACCTGCAACTCGTCATTCATCAATACCTCCAATACAGGCTTTCGTCCATAAATAGTAATAAAAGTATCACGGGGATGTTTAGGGGTAAGCATAAAAGTAGGTATTCTTAAATATTCTAAGTAAAGACGTAGCGTGCTACGTCTCTGTCGCCTCTGCTGGAAAATGTAAAGACCTTACGTGCAACGTCTCCAAATGAACTAAAACCTTACTACCTTATCCAACTTATTCTTCTTCAAGTACTCAATAATAATCCGATCAACACCAGGATCTTGCATTTGATAATTGAGGCCATCACGTACCACCTCCACATCCGAAATAGCATCAGTAGTTGTATAAGTAAACCCTTTGTAACGATGATTCTCCACACAAACAACCGAAAATTCTCCGAGATGTCTGCCCTCTCCAATTATCAAAAAGTTAGGATGTGTATAACGAAACTCCTTCAACGCTTTTCCTAAACGTTGGTTATAACGCGCCACCGACTCCTTACCCAAACAAGCACCATTACAAACACCGCCCATCTTTGCACAACTATCACACTGCTCCTCTTTCAAACCACACAAAACTGGACATAATTTATAATGCTTCACCTTCTTCCACAAAATAGATTTCGCATCTTCTTCCTTATCATACACCGCAATAGGATGATCCTGCGCCTTTTTACGACGAATAGCCAAACGATCATAGCCCTGCTCTACACCTTCCTTAAACAAGCCCCACGAAAAACGATTCGAACGTCCCCGACGATTAAAACGCGGACGCAATCGCTTTATCTCATGAATCTCCAACAATTGAGCAATCAAATCACTACCCGTTTCCTCATGGCTAATATCGTAGGTATGCATCAGCATCTTCCAATAACGCGTACTCTTACCCTTGAAATGCTGAAAAATACGTCGTCGAATATCATTACTCCGACTAATATAATTGACCGAGTTATCTTTATCATGAAAGAAATAAATACCCGTCTCTTCAGGTAAGCCATCCAAAACAGTTGCAGGTAGATGCGGGGGAAGATTTTGATAAGCAGAAACTTCTACCATTGAATCATACAAAAAATTCTCTGTATCCTTATGGAGTAGTTTCTCAAATAACTTTACAGTAGCAGCAGCATCGCCCGTCGCTCTATGACGATCCTCTAACAAAATATCCAAGTCTTCACAAATATTGCCCAAGCTATATGAGTCCATATTCGGAAAAATACGCTTCGCCAATACAATAGTGCATAATTTTTCCCGACGAAAAGAAATACCCAAACGCTTAAACTCAGCTTTCACATAAGCATAGTCAAACTGCACATTATGCGCGACAAAAACCGCATCTTTGGTAATTTCTAAGATACGTTCAGCCACCTCTCCATAAGAAGGAGCAGTAGCCACCATTTTATTCGTAATTCCTGTTAGGCGAGTTATAAAAGGAGGGATTTTGATACCTGGATTAATCAGTGTACTAAACTGATCAATGACCTGTGTACCATCATATAAGAAAATAGCAATTTCCGTAATCTTGTCCCGCTTAGGACTTCCTCCGGTTGCCTCTATATCAATAATTGCATACTGCATAAATAAATAATCAACTCAACGCTGAGCGCACTTTAGTCCACAAAAAATAGCAAGAAAACCTCTATCTGGTAGGGATATGTTCCGCAAACAAAGATAAAGATAATATCCCTCTTATTAAAGGATAAAATAGGTAAGTCTTTCAAAAGCACTATCAACCACTTTTGAAAGTACCACAAAGTAGGCAAAAATAATTCCAATAAAAAAAAATTAGCCCACAGACACCCCTTTCCCACCTTCTTGCATCTCCCCTATCACAAACACTTAATTATCCATTCGTCGTACAGACAAGGCATGCCTTGTCTCTAATTTATTAAATATGGACGCTCGACACTACCAAATCCTATATCTCGGAGCCTTTCTATTACTAGGAATCAAACTACTTGGCTGGGACGCAGAAATCGGTGCTTTTCTAACCCTCATCAGTACTGCCCTCATCACCCAACTCTATTTTATCAGAAGATATGTCCCCCACCAACTCCAAAGCCCTGATGGGTGGATTAACGCCCTCAAAAGCCCACTCATCACGGCACTTGGACTCTGTCTGCTACTAAAAGCTAATGATATTTGGATACTCGCATTCGCTGCTGCCCTTGCCATCGCAAGTAAGTTCCTGATCCGAATCAAAGGGAAACATGTATTTAATCCCGCCAACTTCGGCATCATGGCAGCCATCTTGCTCACTGGCAACGCCTGGGTTTCTCCAGGACAATGGGGCAGCAGCTTTATATTATTATTTGCACTTGGTGTATTAGGTTGTTTCATCCTCCTAAAAGTAGGTCGCATCGACACCTCCATCACCTTCCTCGCCACTTTCAGCGGACTCGAATTTATACGCAGCGTCCTCTATCTTGGCTGGGGAGTCGATTTTTGGTTACATCAATTATCCAGTGGTGCCCTCCTCCTCTTCACCTTCTTTATGATCACCGACCCTGTCACTACTCCCAATAGCCAAAAAGGACGCATCATATGGGCAGCACTCATCGGCATCCTCAGTTTCTTTTTTACCAACTGGTTCTATGCCCACACCGCCCCCATCATCGCCCTTTTCATCAGTGCCCCAATTACCGCCATACTCGACCGCATTTTTATAGGTCAACGCTTCCAATGGCAAGCAACAAGTTTAGTAAAGACGTAGCGTGCTACGTCTCCATCCAATCATCTAATCACCACGTCATCAACAACCCAATCATGCAATCACCCAATCACCCAGTCATCAACAACCCAATCATGCAATCATCCATTCACCCAATTGAGGGATCGAAGCACTGAGTTTATTTTTTTATAACACAACAACTCAATCCCACATTCCCTCATTTTCTGGGCGTGCCCTTCCGCAGGTCTTTGGAAATTGCGGGCTTGAAGTAGAGACAAGGCATGCCCTGTCTCTACTTCAAGCCCACATTCCCACAATCCCTGCTTCAGGTCGGGCTATCCACTTGTAGTTGCCTCATAGAAAAAGGGTTCGGCTAAAACACCTAGCAGTGTCTTCCGCTGTCAGCCCTGCTAGGCGTAGCCTCACAACTTTTCTATTTCAGCAAGCTACCGTTACTATCCCTCACGCAAAACAATGACTGAATGAGTGGATGACTGAATGATTGAATAGCGTTACGCCACTTTCACCCATTCACTCAACCACCCATTCACTCAACCACTCATTCACTCATTAAATCTATAGCTATGAAACAAATAATCATCACCCTACTCCTAAGTACTCTCAGCATCTACTCCCACGCCTTCTGCGGATTCTACGTCGCCAAAGCAGATGCCGACCTCTTCAATGAATCCTCACAAGTCATTATCACCCGTTATGACAACCAAACCGTCATTACGATGGCCAATGACTTTCAAGGGGAAGTCAAAGATTTTGCAATGGTCGTACCAGTACCCGTTGTCTTACAAGAAAACGACATTCGCATCGCCCAACAAAACATCTTCGACAAACTCGATGCCTACTCAGGTCCACGACTCGCCGAATATCATGACGACAACCCTTGTTATGAAAGAAAGTTAATGAAAAACAAATCCATGCGAAAAAGCATGTCCACAAAGCCTTCTTCTATGACTACACCAATTAATAAAGATAAAGATCTTGGCGTCAAAATCGAAGCAACATATACCATTGGGGAATATAATATTTTAATTCTCTCTGCCGAACAATCAGATGGACTAGAAACATGGCTGCTACAAAATGACTATAAGATTCCTGAAAATGCCAAAGAGGTGCTTACACCTTATATAAAGGATGAAATGAAATTCTTTGTTGTAAAGGTCAATTTAGAGCAACAAAAAAAGGAAGGATATAATAACCTACGCCCTTTACAAATGAGCTTCAACTCCCCTCGTTTTGGTTTACCCATCCGCCTCGGCATGGCCAATGCAAAAGATTATCAAGACCTCATCATCTATGCCTTCACCAAAAAAGGACGAGTAGAAACCACTAACTACCGCACCGCCAAAATCCCTACTGACCGCAATATCCCCCTCTTCGTGGAAGAAGATTTTGGCAACTTCTACAAATCTGTTTTTGATAATGCTTGGGAACGAGAAAACAAAAAAGCAGTCATGCTCGAATATGCTTGGGACTTAAGTTCTAGCAACTTCGTCAAATGTGATCCATGTGCGACCACGCCACCTAATTTTAGCGACTTAAAAGAAGCGGGGGTACACTGGGTAGATGAAAAAGGACAAAATAATAACCGCTTTGGAAATACCTCCAATTATCAAGGAGATGTCTTTTTTACTCGCTTACATGTTCGCTACAATCGCGATAACTATCCACAGGACTTACGTTTCCAAGAAACACCCAATAAAGAACGTTTTCAAGGGCGTTATGTCATGCATCAACCTGCACGTGGAAAAATGAACTGCCCATTAGCCAAACAGTATATTACTGACTTATATGACCGCCGCCAAAGAGAACTCAGTGAACTCACCCATCTTACCGCTTGGAAGGAAACCCAACAATTTGAAAACTACTTAGAAGAAGTAAAGACGATAGCAACAAATGCACCCGCTATGTTCCGCCCTAAAGGATTTGGTATCAATACCACTCATGGAATACCTAATACCGATCCTACCCAACAACTAACAGAGCCAACTTCTACAGAAAACACTACACAAACAAGCAACTACCATTGGTACTACTTTTTACTAGGAGCCTTAGTTATGCTCTTTTCCGGATTATTTTTTTTCAAACCTAAATAACAGAACACCCATGAAACAAGCAATTATAACCCTAGGCTTTTTATGCTTGAGCCTCTACAGTCATGCTTTTTGCGGCTTTTATGTCGCAAAGGCAGATGCAGACCTTTTTAATGAATCCTCCCAAGTAATTATCACTCGTTATGATGATCAGACAGTCATTACGATGGCTAATGACTTTCAAGGAGAAGTAGAAGACTTCGCAATGGTCGTCCCTGTACCAGTGGTACTTAAAGAAAAAGACATTCGCGTAGCAGAGCAACACATTTTTGACATACTCGATGCCTACTCTGGCCCACGTTTAGCTGAGTATTACGATCCTAGCCCTTGTAGAGACTACCGAGAATGGTCAAAAAGTGCGGGTGAAACGGCAACAGAATCTATTAAAGAAGTAGTAGAGGAAGAAATGGCAGAAGATGAAGATTTAGGAGTCACCATCGAAGCCAAGTATACCGTTGGCGAATATGACATATTGATTCTGTCAGCCGAACAATCAGATGGATTGGAAAAATGGTTGTTACAAAATGAATATAAGATACCCGCCAATGCCCAAGAAGTACTTCAACCATATATCAAAGATGAAATGAAGTTTTTTGTGGTAAAGGTCAATCTAAAAGAACAAAAAAAAGGTGGATTTAATAACCTACGTCCGCTACAAATGTCTTTCCAATCAGAGCGATTCGGTTTGCCTATTCGCCTCGGTATGGCCAACGCAAAGGATTATCAAGATTTGATAGTGTATGCAATTACCAAAAAAGGACGCGTAGAAACTACTAATTACCGTACTGCTAAAATCCCTACTGACCGCGACATTCCTGTTTTTGTCCAAGAAGATTTTGGGAACTTTTACAAATCGGTTTATGAAAAAGCATGGGAGCGAGAAAGCAAAAAAGCGGTGATGCTCGAATATGCATGGGACTTAAGCTCTACTAATTTTGTAAAATGCGACCCATGTGTAATTGACCCACCTACTTATGCCGATTTGAAAGAGGCAGGTGTACATTGGGTAGAAAATCGCGCTACCAGTGCTGCCGATTATACAGGTGATGTCTTTTTTACCCGTCTACATGTCCGCTACAATCGAGAAAACTACCCCCAAGACCTCAAATTTCAAGAAACGCCTAATCGAGAGCGGTTTCAAGGACGCTATGTGATGCGTCATCCTTATAAACATCGTCTCGACTGTAAAGACGCAGGCAAATACCTACGTAGTGTTTACCAACGTCGCACCAAAGAACTGGATCAATTGGTACATTTGACAGGCTGGAAAAGTAATAATCAGCACCAAACTTATTTGGATGAGATTAGTACTCGTCTCAAGGATTTACCTGAAAAATATCGTCGCAAAGGATTAGGGGAGATTTTTAGCCCTTCTTCTTATGAGGAACCAGAAAAAGGAAGTCAATCAGGTAGTAATCCCTGGTATTATTTCTTGTTTGGAGCTTTGGTGATGTTGTTGGTGGGGATGTTTTTGTTTAGACCAAAATAGTAAAAATGATGCGAGGTGTGATCAAACTTAGCATCTAAGTTTGATTTTACTGTTTTGTAAGTTATTTTTTACAAATAAACCTTCACACCTCGCACATTTAAATGTACGATTGATTCATAAAAACATGAAGAAAGATCTGCCCAACATACAATTTGTTAAACCCACAAGCCTTGATATTGAGGTATTGAGCTTCGAGCAGCTTTTTACCAAATTAAATCAAGCGAAAGACCACAACCCATTTGCTCCGCATAAAATACAATTCTATTGTATGTTGGTCGTTACTAAAAACAACTATACTCATTTTATTGATTTTAAATCTTATGAGCTAAATGAAGGAAGTACACTTTTTATTGCTAAAAATCAAGTTCACTGTTTTAACAAAGAGTTAATTAAAGCTGATGGGTTTTGTGTTGTTTTTGACCATTTGTTTATCAATAAACACTATTTTCTAACCGATACCCTTAGATTAAATAGGTTATTCAACTACCATATCGAAAGTCAAATCGTTCATCGGACAGAAGTGGAAGAGGATAAAATCATCGGATTATTTACTCATCTACATCTAGAATATAACTTATCAAATACCTTTGCTAAATCGGAAATATTAGCCTCCTTCCTCCGATTATTATTACTCAAAGCTGAAAGATCAAAAGAAGTACAATCTGTTAAAAATGTTAACAATCGTTGGTTGGAAACATTTAGTGATTTTAGAAACATGCTTGAAAAAGAGTATGTCAACACTAGAAGTTCAAGAATATATGCCTCCAAGCTATTCGTATCTTACAAATTCTTAAATGATGTTGTAAAGAAGTTGACAGGCAAAACGGTTAAAACATTTATAGATGATTTTGTAACAATAGAAATTAAGCGTTACTTAATCTCAACATCCCTATCCATTAAAGAAATCAGCTATAAAACTGGATTTGAAGAACCCGCCAATATGATTAAGTTTTTTAAGAAAAACACCCATATCACTCCTCTAAAGTTTCGCCAACAACTCTAAGTCCCTGGTTATATTTTCACCATTTTTATATTCACTTTTATAATCATTCATCAATGGTCTAGCTCTACCTTTATCTCATTGTTTAATTAAACTTATTTCGATGAGATTTTCTAAGGTCATTTTTTTATTTCTAGGATTATTATTGCCAATCACAACTTTCACTTCTTGTGATAAAGACGATGATGAAACCATGCCTATAACACTAGGTTCAAGTGTAACCGTAACCAATACGTTCCAATCAAATTCATTTACTGCTGGAGCAGAACAAGCAATTGAAGATTTATTTCAAGTCCCTGCTGGCTCATTAGCTGCCACTGCTAATGTTGGTGCGGCTGTTGAATTTCCTGCCTATTTATTGAACTTATACGATATTGACATTGATGAAAATAGCATCACTTTCAAAGTGGTAGCACAAGCTGGTGATCCAACCTACGGTGATTTGTTTAGAGTTTTGGAAGCAGAAACGGTTGATAGATATTACTTGACTTTCGATGCAGCACAAAATGTAGCAGGAGCTTCTTCCAATAATTCTTCTGTAAGCCTAAGAATTGATTCCAATAAAGTATTAGTTGTTGAAGTTGGTGAAGGCTTTGACTTCAAACCAGGTACAACATTTACAATCACCTTAAATTAGTTAGAATGCAACATACTTTAAATTCATTTATTGTTCTGGTCATTTTTCTGTGCTTAGCCAGTTGTACTCCCAAAAAAATAACTAACCCAACCATGAAAGACAAAAATATAATGGAGGTTACCACCTTCCGTATCAATTCAGACGTAAATCCGACTGACTTTGCCAAAAGAGATGCTCAAGTAGAAAGTGACTTCACTAGCCAACAACTTGGTTTTATGAAGCGTCAGAGCGGTGTCGATGATAAAGGCAATTATGTGGTAGTGGTTTATTGGAAAAGTGCAACAGATGCAGATGCCTCTATGAACAAGTTTATGGGAGATCCATCAGTAGCTGATTACGCCCAAATGATTGATGGTCCAACTATGAAAATGTCGAGGTATACGATGGACAAGGCTTTTGAAGCAGATGAAAGTCAATTCGTAGAGATTATGTCTTTTGATGTAAAACCCAATACAGACCTTGCTGCATTCAATGCTACCAACCAAAGAGTAGAGACTGATTTTACAGGAAAACGAAAAGGTTTTTTACAACGATTGACAGGTGTGAACGAAACAGGCAGACAAGTGGTTGCTGTCTACTGGGTTGACAAGACCAAATCAGATGCCTCTCTTAAGCCTTTCATGGAAGCACCAATAGCCAAAGCATTCATGCAAGACATGGATCAGTCTTCTATGCTTATGGGACGTTATCAGTTTTTGAGAAAATGATGGCTGAAAACGGAATGATGATGGAATACAGTACTATTCATAAAGTACTTGGAAAAGGAAACTTTGTTCTTACAATGAGTGAAGGAAAACTTGGAAAGCAAGCGACTGCTTATTACGACTTATTTCGATTGGAAAATGGTCAAATCGTAGAGCATTGGGATGTGATTGCGCCTATTCCACCAAAATCTGAATGGAAAAATGATAATGGAAAGTTTTAGTGATTGTGTTGAAAACATTTGTATTTACCTTAATTCAAAAATTATGAAAAAAATCATTCTCTTACTATTAATAGTCCTTACTTTTAGTAATGATTCAATTGGACAAACGAACGAATTAACAGTTAGTGATGAAGGTTTCTACCCAGAAGACATCGTCATAACGAATAATGTAGCTTATGTGAGTGGGTTAGGAGATGGGACCATCAAGATGTTTGATCTGAACCTAGAAAATCCAGAAGCGGAAACTTTTGCAGAAGCCGAAGAGGGTTATACCCAAGCTTGGGGGGTGAAAAGTAATGGCACCATATTACTGAGCCTACTTAATAATGCCAATTTTGCTGGAGGTGATTCTGGACCAAGCAAATTGGTACAATATGATATTGCTAGTAGAACAAAAACCGCAGAATGGGATTTGCCTGCCAATACAATTGGGCATACGGTCTCTATTGTAGATGGGAAATATTATGTAACTGATTTTGCCAGTCCTAGAATCATGGAAGTAGACCCTAGTACAGGAACGGTTAATGATAGTTGGTTCACTAGTCCTGATTGGGACCCGACTATTAGTGGTATTGGTGGAACGATCTATGACAATGAGGGTGGATTTTATATTTCGCAAGGAAATAAATTGTGGTACTTGCCAATCAGCGGTGGTGCCCCAGGTAGCTTGCAAGAAGTAAGCGTTTCTGGACTTGATATCATCGATGCTGATGGAATCACTTGGGTCGATAGTCAAAATACTTTGTACTACGCTACTAACGATACAGGTGATCCAGCCAATGTAGGGACTGTCTATAAATTAGTCTTTTCTGATCTCACAACTGCGGTGGGAAGTATTGTCGCAACAGGTTTTGATGATTCATCTGGTTTATGGTATAATGAAGATGATGGGAATGAGTATCTATTCGTTTTAGAGTCTCAATTTGGAGCCTTATTCGGTTTAAATGATTTTGAGCCACCATTCAATATTGATATTATTGTATTAGAAAGTTCCTCTGATAATACTGTTTCAGTTTACAATTCATTTGAAGACGCAACACTTACTGGCGGACAGCAAGCCTTCTACGGTGCAGCAGGTCCTATTGAGATTTCAGACGATATTGAGTTTCCACAATTTATAAACTTCTATGATATTGACGTTACTGAATCAGGCCTGACGATGACCTTGTTTAACAATTCAGATGCGGCAGACTTAGTGCTTCCTAATGATCGTTTTGACAGATATTATTTTGCAATGGACCAGGAAATGCCCAATGTGCGTATATCAGGAGGATCTCCTGGTTTAACTATAGCTGCGACTGTTACGCCACTTCCAGCAGGATATGAAATACCCTTATCAGATCTATTTGCAACAGGCTATCCCTTGCCTGTGACACTACCGAATGGAGGATTTGTGCTTGAGCTAGGAGGCGGAACAGATCTAACAGATTTAGGACAGACCATCAGCGTAGACTTTAAAGAATGTTCTACAATAGAGTCACTTATAGTAGATGATAATACTTTTTTCCCTGAAGATATTGTTATAGCGAATAATATAGCTTATGTGAGTGGGTTAGGAGACGGTACCATCAAGATGTTTGATCTGAACCTAGAAAATCCAGAAGCGGAAACTTTTGCAGAAGCCGAAGAGGGTTATACCCAAGCTTGGGGGGTGAAAAGTAATGGCACCATATTACTGAGCCTACTTAATAATGCCAATTTTGCTGGAGGTGATTCTGGACCAAGCAAATTGGTACAATATGATATTGCTAGTAGAACAAAAACCGCAGAATGGGATTTGCCTGCCAATACAATTGGGCATACGGTCTCTATTGTAGATGGGAAATATTATGTAACTGATTTTGCCAGTCCTAGAATCATGGAAGTAGACCCTAGTACAGGAACGGTTAATGATAGTTGGTTCACTAGTCCTGATTGGGACCCGACTATTAGTGGTATTGGTGGAACGATCTATGACAATGAGGGTGGATTTTATATTTCGCAAGGAAATAAATTGTGGTACTTGCCAATCAGTAGTGGTGCCCCAGGTACCTTGCAAGAAGTAAGCGTTTCTGGACTTGATATCATTGATGCTGATGGAATCACTTGGGTGGATAGCCAAAACACCTTGTACTATGCTACTAACGACACAGGCGATCCAGCCAATGTAGGAACTGTCTATAAATTAGTCTTTTCTGATGTCACAACAGCTGTGGGAAGTATTGTTGCAACAGGTTTTGATGATTCATCTGGCTTATGGTATAATGAAAACGCTTGTAATGAGTATCTATTCGTTTTAGAGTCTCAATTTGGGGGACTATTTGGTTTAAATGATTTTGAGCCACCTTTTAATATCACCGTAATAGATTTAAGTGATCAAGATGATTGTTCTGGCTTATCTGAAGTACAATTGTTTGTAAACTGTAGTAGTGATGACAATACCTACAATGTCATCATAACAGGAGCAGGTTCTTATCAATTGACAGATAATAAAACAACTGAGTCTTACTCCTTCACTGATGGTATAACTGTTGGTCCATATCCAGTCTCTGATGGTTATGATTTCACACTCATACTTGAAGAAGCACCTACTTGTACACAAAGATTTGCTAGTGAAATCGTTGAATGTACCACATTAGCATTGGATCTATTATCCTTTAATGGAATCGCTAAAGAAACAACGAATCTACTTAGTTGGGAAACCGCAGTAGAGATAGATACAGACTTTTTTACCTTAGAGTGCTCCGAGGATGGAGTCAACTTTAGCTCAATTGCTCAAATATCAGCAAAAGGAGGTAATAATATAACTGCTTATGAATTTGCTGATGAGGAAAACTTACGAAACATTCTATACTATCGTCTCCTTGAAACGACCACAGATGGTACAACACAAGTGATTTCAGGATCAATAGCCATTACTCGCGAATTAACATCATTACGGTTACTATCTCTATCCCCCATTCCTGTTTCAAACGAAATCCAAGTTGTCTTTACTTTTAATGAGAGCAAACCAATAAATTGGTTCATCTATGATATTGCAGGAGCTTTAATAATGGAAGGACAGTATAAAGCTTCCTCAGGTAACAATGCATTAATGATACCTGTAAAAGAATACCCACAAGGTACTTATATACTTCAACTAATAGCTGGAGAGCAAAATATAACAACCAAAATTATTAAACAGTAGGCCAAGATACCTCTATTAAATAGTAAGCCCCCTTGAAATGATGAAAAAAGGAAAGCAAAGCAAGTTGTAAATTTAATTTTCAAGTTTAAATTATTAATGTTATGGTCAATAACTCAACTACAGTTCCAAAGTGGATTACCATCTATCTTTGGATAACAGCATTTATCACTTTAGGTGCAAGTCTTGCTGGTTATTTCAAACCAGATGCTTTGTTAGGAACATGGGAAGCTATTTCTGCTGCGGGGGCACTTTCCCTTGCAGGACCATTGGGCTTATTTGTTTCAAGAAACTTCGCTACAGCAGTTGTCACTATCTTTGCCTTGGTAAAGAATAATGCTGCCATGATTAAGCTTGTACTATTGCTTAGAATAGTAAGTGATGGATTAGATTTAGTTAATAATTTGATGGCAGGAAATATGCCTGTCGCTATTATGGGAGGTGTTATGTGTTTGATAGAAATTTTTGCTTTTACTAAAATAAAGGCATAATCAGCGTGAGGGATTGTAGTGGTAGATTGCCGTAGAGCCGTTGCGTGCAACGGCTGTACAGAAAAGTAGTGAGGTAATGACTAGCAGGGCTGACAGCGGAAGACACTGCTAGGCATTATACCGAACACTTTTTCTGCAAGGCAACTACAAACGAAAAGCCCGACCAAGCCGCAGTGCTACCATCCGTTTAGTTCATGCGATGACGTATGAACGGGCGGGTGGTAGTATTGCGGCTTGGACACGCCCAAAAAAGATAAAAAAAAACCCACAAACAAAAATTGTTCATGGGTTGTATTTTGAAGACCGTTTTGTATTAATCTATTTCTTATTTATTGTGAAATATACTACCTAAAAATGCCTTCGACTGATCATCCATTAGCATAGATAATTGCTCATCTTGCAGGTATGCTAATTGAATTTCGTAATCTTCGATTTCTGTTTTTAAAAGTTCACCGTTACTTAATCGCTCCTTCACTAATTTAATCAACAAACGATTGTCATTTGTCATTTGCCATTCACCTGAATAAGCGGGTGGAAGTATCTTTTTGAGGCTTCCATATGGGAGATAAAGCTTGACGGAGAAAGTGCCATCATCTGCGAAAGTGAGCTTACTATGGGAGTAATGGGTCTTGACTTCTTCTTTAAATTGGTGGGTGCTTGGACGATAGACAACTGTGTTACCATCACTCTCTGAGACGGATTTCACCCACTCTTTTACTAGTAAATTGCTCTTGGTATTATTGGCTGGTTTGAAGCTTCCTGTTTGGAGAAAAGAGTTGCTTGAATTGGTTTGGCAAGCACTGATAAAAATACAGAAAGAAAGGAGTAATGTGCTGCGAATCATAATTTTGTATTTTGTTTGAATTTGTAATCTGGGATAATATTTATTACTTATTCAACAAAAAATAGGGCCAAAACAGTTCCTTAAAGTACTTTTTTTTGGGGGCTTGACTACACAAACTGTGCGATGTACTAAGTGCGAAGTGCTAAGACTTTTTAGGAGTCAGGAGACAGGTTTCAGGAGACAGGAAATAAAGGTAGAAGAAAGAAAATCCATGCTTTTGAAAAGAAACCCAAAGAGGGTATCACCAGGGGTCAGATTTGAAACTGACTACTGAATCCTAAAAGGATAAATATAAAATATTGCCCCTACAATTAACTCCTATCGACTAGGGCAAGCACAAGGCGTTGCCCTCACAGATATTGGGCAAGCACTAGGCGTTGCCCCTACAATTCTACAATTATTCCTATACTTGGCAATACGGTTCCATTGGCTGCATTGTCTAGGTATTTGGTGAGGTAACGACTTGGATCATCTGGATTGATGATTGGATTTCCTAATTCGTCACGTTCTACTGTTAGATTGGGGGCTAACTGTGGGTTGTTGTTATATAAATTTTGTATGTCTAAAAACAAGTTAAAGCTCCACTTGGGGAATGACCATTTTTTATCGACTCGAATATCGAGTTGATGAGCATCTCCAATACGGGCACTGTTGAGTTGAGAATAGTCGGGTAAGGCTAAACCATTAACATCCCAAACGGGAATGAGGGAGGAAGTAGCCTCGTCGATAGGGGTGTAGGGTGATGCAGTGGATAATCGCCACTTGGCTCCTATTTCCCATCCTTTATTGAATTTTTTACCTGCCACTAGATTGACAATGTGTCGTGAATCCCAAGAAGAAGGCACAAAATCACCATTTAAATCTTCGAACTCACTCCAAGAAAGGGTGTAGGATAAGATACCATAAAAACCTTTGAAGAGCTTTTGTTGGAAGAGGAATTCTAATCCGTAGGCACGACCTTTGGAGTCGGAGGTGACCGCTTCATCACCAATTACACCAAAATCACCTCCCAAATTGGCGAGTGATACTTGTTGGAGTACAGAGAAGGGGTACTGGTCATATAATTTATAAAATCCTTCTACGGTAATTCGAGCATTTTGTAAACCATTGTATTCAATTCCTCCAACTAAGTGGCGATTACGAATGTATTGGAGGTTGTTGTTTTTATTGACTAACTCTCCATTTTCGCGATAACCGAGGGTGGTGTAAGAAGGTAATTGGTAATACATTCCGGTATTAAAGTTAAGTCCTATATCGGGGGTGAGCAAGTAAGAAAAGGATAAGCGGGGTGAAAGCTGTTTAAACGGGTTTGCCATTTCACTGGAGTAGTTGTTTCCGTCAGCGCGAAGTCCGAGCGAGGTGGTGAATCGCCCACTAAAGAAGCTTTTACTAACTTGCCCAAATAAGCCCCATTTGTGTAAGATGAGTTTACTGTCGTAATCGACGGTGAATACAGAATCTCCAACAGAAATTTTATTAAAGGTATTATTGGTATATCGGGCTAGTTCGTAGGCGGCTCCTGTGGTGATTTTGAAGCCATTTTTTCGCATGATGTTTTCTACTCGCAATTTGTTTTCGGCTTCATCGGAGGCATAGTCTAGTATTTTATTCCCTTCATCTGTTTCATCATTTTCGAAGTATTTTTTGGCGGTATTGCGTAGCATATTTCGGCTGAAAATGAAATTAGTGTAGCTATTATCTCGGAAATTGGTGAATTTAAATCCTTGTGTATAATTCCATTGTTCGTTGACAGGAATATTGTCTAATAAGTATTGTTGTTCTTCGGTTTCGTTGGCTTCGAGGTTGAGGGTAAAATTGTCGATGGCTCCAATTCCCAGAATGGTGAGGGTATTTTTAGGATTGAGCTTATGTTTCACCTTGTATTGGAAGTCGGTATATTGAGGGAGGAAGGGTAAACCGATACCTCTAAATAGGAATTGCAAGTAGGAGTATCTTGCTGAAAATAAATAACTCGTTTTTTCAGAGAAGGAACCATCGAAGGCGATACCTGCATCGCTGGAACCGATAGTAATATTGGTTCGTAGTTTATCGGGGTTTCCATCTTTCATTTTGAAATCGAAAACGGAACTTAGTGCATTCCCTCCGATATTGGCGGGGAAAGCTCCTGAATAAAAGTCAAGATCGCGTACAAAGTCAACGTTAATCATTCCTACCGGGCCGCCTGATGAGCCTTGTGTGGAGAAGTGGTTGATGACAGGGACTTCGATGCCGTCTATATAAAAACGATTTTCGCTGGGTGCACCTCCTCGAATAAAGATGTCGTTTCGAAAGGTAGGCGAACTGGCTACTCCTGGTAGTACTTGTACAGCTCTGGAGATGTCGCGGTTACCACCTGGATTTCGACGAATCTCATTGACTCCTATACGTCGTAGGGAAACAGGACTATCTTGTGATTTACTAAAGGGATCGGCTTCAATTTCTACAGCTTCTAATACTTCTGCATTTTCTTCTAGCTCGATGTCAATGATAGCAGCGCGTGCATTTTTAACTTCCACTTCGTAGATCAATCTGGTTTTGTAGCCCACAAAGGAGGCTTGTAGATTATATAAGCCTGGAACGAGTCCTGAAATTTCGTACTTCCCATCTATATCAGTTGTAGCACCATCGGTAGTGCCTTGAATAATGACATTGACAAAAGGTACGGGTTCATTACTTACAGGATCAAATACGCGTCCCTTAATAATTCCATTTTGTGCCATTGCCCATTGGGATAGGAGGCAGGTAAAACAAATGAACAATAGTTTTTTCATACATATTCTTTTATGCAACGTGCGATGTGCGACGTGCGAAGATTTTACGATTAAACGTACAATAGTTAATTGTGCAAGACATGGTTATAAACTTGCTCAAATGAAATGCTCTATTGGGTTTTTTGTTCATTGAAAAGGCAGGTTTTCTTTGATTTTGTTCAACATTTATTATTGTGTGATGTACGAAGTGCGAGGTGCGAGGATTTTCGTTCTTCTGTTGCAGCCAGAGGCTGCTATTTGTCGTGAATACCACCAGCGAAGACGCTGGCGAAAACTGAACCGACTTATGATTTGGGGATATAAACATTAATAAATATCTTGTGTATCATTGAATCAATCTATAATTATATCATCCAACTATGAGTGACAAAATTTGGCTAAAACGTTATCCCGAGGGAGTTCCCCACGAAATTAATCCTGATAAATACCAGAATATCGTTGCGATGCTGGAGGAGAGTTTTAAGACTTATCCGAATAATCCAGCCTATACGAATATGGGCAAGAGCTTGACTTATAAGCAGATTAATGAGCAATCGAAAGCTTTTGGGGCTTATTTGCAGAAAAATATTGGTTTACAGCCTGGTGATCGTATTGCGATCATGATGCCGAATACCTTGCAGTATCCAATTGCTTTATTTGGAGCTATGCGAGCGGGCTTGGTTATTGTAAATACGAATCCATTGTATACCCCTCGTGAAATGAAGCACCAGTTTAATGATGCGGAGGTGAAGGCAGTGGTGATTGTGGAGAACTTTGCTCATAATTTGGAGCAAATTATTGGTGAAACGGGTGTGCGTCATGTGATCTTGACAGAGCTAGGCGATTTGTTGGGTTTTCCGAAGCGTCAGATTGTGAATTTTGTAGTGAAGCGAGTGAAGAAGATGGTTCCTGCTTTTAAATTGCCTAATGCTATTCGCTTTAGTAATGCACTGCGGGAAGGGAGTCGTTTAAATTTAAAGAACCATCAGGCAAAGGCAGGTGATATTGCGATGTTGCAGTATACAGGAGGTACGACAGGTGTTTCGAAAGGAGCGATGTTGACCCATCGTAATATTATTTCCAATATGGAGCAGATTTCTGCTTGGATGGAGGCTGCTACTGTAGAGTTAGGAAAGGAGATTATTATTACCGCTCTCCCACTCTATCACATTTTTGCCTTTACCGTGAATTGCTTATTTGGATTTAAAAGTGGTGGACATGCCATTTTGATTACCAACCCAAGAGATATGCCTGCTTTTATTGGGGAGTTGAAAAAACACCCTTTTACGATGATTACGGGTGTGAATACACTTTTCAATGGTTTGTTGAACCAACCTAATATTAAAGAAGTGGATTTTAGTTCTTTGAAGATTTCTGTGGGTGGTGGTATGGCTGTTCAGAGGGCTGTTGCTGAAAAATGGGAAGAGGTAACAGGTAGTCCTTTATCTGAGGGATATGGTTTGACGGAGGCGTCACCTGTATTGACGATTCACCCATTGGATGGTACGGGTCGTATTGGCACGATTGGTTTTCCTGTTCCTTCGACGGATATTCAAATTATGGATGAGGAGGGTAATCAGGTTCCGATTGGAGAACGAGGTGAAATTGCGGCTTTTGGCCCACAGGTAATGAAAGGCTATTTGAATCGCCCAGAGGCTACTGCGGAGGTGATTAAGGATGGTTGGTTGTATACGGGTGATATTGGTATTCAGGATGAGGATGGGGCTATTCGTATTGTGGATCGGAAGAAGGATATGATTTTGGTGTCGGGCTTTAATGTGTACCCGAATGAGGTAGAGGATGTGGTGGCTTCTCATCCTGGTGTGTTGGAAGTAGCGGCTATTGGAGTTCCTGATGCGAAGTCGGGTGAGGTCGTGAAGATTTTTGTGGTGAAGAAAGATCCTAAATTGACGGTGGATGATTTGAAGGCTTATTGTAAGGAAAAGATGACGGGTTATAAAGTGCCTAAACAATATGAGTTTAGAGAAGAACTTCCGAAGAGTAATGTGGGTAAGATATTGAGGAGGTTTTTGCGTGAGGGATAGTAGTGGTAGCTTGGTGAAGTAGAGAGCTAGAGAGGCTTTTGCTGGCAGGGCTGACGGAGGAAGACACTGCCAGCAAAGATAGCCGAACAGCTTGTCTACGAGGCAACTACAAACGGATAGCCCGACCCCTTTTTTGCCAATCGAAACCTGTCAGCTTGGTAAAACCTAACAGCTTGATTGGCAAAAAAGGGGGCACGTCCAGCCATTAAATCATTTATTTTTGAGAGGTTAGTTCATACATTTCTGGAATGATCTTCTCATCTTTGCGAATAAACACTTCGGTGTATACTTGTACATCTTTGTTTTCGTCGAAAAATTCGATGGTTGTGTCAACGGCTATAACGACTGGTTTTTGACGATTTTTGTTAACATCGAGGTCGATTTCTAGCTCAGTGATACGCCAAGAAAGTACCCGATTGGTTACACTTCCTATCATTTCTGTTTCTTCTTGCCATTCTAATGGACTTTTACCTACGGCGCATAGTCCTTCTTCGCAGTTCACAAAAATTTCCATATCACCATCTTCAATAACTAATTGGTTGGTGGCTCCTTCGTCGTCGAGGTTGACCCATGTACCTTCTAATTCTTTAATTGTTTTGCTTACTTCTTCTTTTTGAGCTGCATCTGGATCTTTGACAAAAAATTGTCGAAATACTTTTTTGGGTACTCTATCGGAGAAAACTTCTTCTACCACCATATCTATTCCTTCTAACTTATTGTTTTTCATGATAGGGTTGAGTACTGCTGTCGTATAGATGTCGCGTGACTCTGAATACCATTTTACCTGTTGTGCACTTCCTTCGGTTTTAAGTAGTTGTTTTTCACCTAAGTATCTTTCTTTGTCGGCTACTACTTTATAGAAGTGAAAAACATGGCCATTGGTTTTAGGTTCGATTCGGATACGGGAGAAGACTTGTGAGCTAGGTAATTCGTTTTTCCAGTAGCCTTCTAATTGCCATAATCCAACAACAGAAGCGGGACGTTGGCTGCCTCCACTTTGACGGGTAAAGATGTCTTTTTTCATGTCAATCCATCCACCGTCAGGGTCGTTGATCATGGAGTAGAGCATTAATTGTTGTTTTCCTGCTTCCCACTTGGGCATGATATAACTGGTAGCTCCTGCTATTTCGTGTACAAAGCAGAGGTCATCTTCGGAGACATTGAATGGTTCCCATTTATTGAAGATTTGTTCTTGATCGCCCATCTTCATATAAGTGGCTATACGATAAGTATTTACGATTGTCTTTTTAATAATGATTTTGCTGACACGTTGTTCAGTGCTATTGCTCACCCATACTCCCGACACATCGAAGAACTGTTCATTTCCTATATATTCAGGAGGTTCTTGTTGTGCTTTTCCGATATTACTCATTAAAAACAGACAAAGAAATAAGGAGAAAATTCTAACTAACATAGGTTAATGGTTTGAGGTAAGTACTTTGTTAACTGTTGTCTACTATTAAAGATATACAATTGCAATGTAAGAAATTTGTTAAATTATACCTAACTTGCTATATCAAAATTTAAACGTCTGTCCCAATTTAATTATCACTTTTACGGTTTTATGCAAACTACAAGCGTTACTCCTCCTTCGTTAGGTATTAAAATACTGTATGCTCTTGGTCAGTTTGGATGGTCACTAGCCATATTTGGTGTGGGTAATTTGTTACCCTATTTTTATATGCCTCCTGAAAGTGGGAAAGAAGTTTTATTTCCGTCATTTATATATGCTGGACCTATCTTGTTGGTTGCTACGATTATTGGGGTGATTGGAGCAGGTGGACGTCTTATAGACGCTGTAACGGACCCACTTATTGCTAATTGGTCGGATCGAGCTACCTTTAAATTTGGTCGTCGTCGTACTTTTATGGCGATAGGTTTTATTCCTTGTGCTATTTTTTCTTTTCTTGTTTTTTACCCGCTTACACATTATGAAAGTAGTTTGAATGCCTATTGGCTTACTTTGTGTATCACGCTATTTTATATTTTCCTTACTATTTATTTGATTCCTTATACTGCTTGGATAAGCGAGTTGGGGCATAATAACAAGGAACGTTTGCAAATAAGCACCTTTATATCAGTCACTTATGCACTAGGGCTTGGGCTTGGAACCCAGGTATTTGCGCTTCAGTCTTATTTGGAAAACGCTTATAATATGGCATCTACGGAGGCATTTCAAGCGATATTGGGGAGTTTTGCTGCCCTTTCGGCTATATTGATGGCTTTACCTTTATTTATTAATGAGCAAAAGTATTGTTTACAAAATAAATCAGATCAGGCTTCTTTTGAGGCAGTCAAGACGGTTTTTCGCAATCGCAATTTTCGTTTCTTTGCTTTATCAGATTTGATGTATTGGTTATCAATGACTTTTATTGTCACTGGTTTGAGTTATTATCTTACTGTTTTATTACAACTCGATAAAAGTTATGTTTCCCTTTTGGAGATTGGTTTGTTGGGCTTGAGTTTTCTATTTTATCCTGTTGTAAACTACCTTGCCAATCGCAAAGGGAAAAAGATTCTTATCACGGCTGGTTTTGTACAATTCTCTATATTATTTGGCTTGATCTTTTTCTTGGGCAAGTTTCCTTTATCTCCTCTTGTTCAGGCCTCTATGTTACTATTATTTTCTATATTTGCGGTGGCCATATTTGGTATCTTACCGAATGTAATTGTTGCCGATATAGCTGATGAAGATGCTAAACGTACTAATAATCATAATGTAGGTATGTTTTATGCTGCTCGTGGCTTTACGATGAAAATAGGTATTTCTATTGCGACCTTTTTATTTCCTACTTTATTATTGCTTGGAAAAAGTGTTGAAAATGATGCAGGTATTCGAGCTACGGGTATTGCGGCTATGATTTTTTGTATACTGGGCTTGATCTTGTTTCAATTTTATGAAGAGGAAGAGATTATTAGTTAAGTAAAGATGAATAAAAAAATAGAAATTTATGTCTACCAATAAAGAAGATACGGCATTAGGCATTCTTAAATACATTGCTGCAGGCTTTGGTACTGGTTATTCTCCACAGGCACCTGGTACAATCGGTACTATCCTTGCTTGTGGTATTTTGTGGGCTTTGGCTCAACTAGTACCAAGTATGTTTAATTATACGTTTACTGCGGTTTTAATGTACGGACTTTTTATTGCCATTACCTTTTTTGGAGGGCTTTTTATTTGCAATAAGGTACTGGAAAAAGAAGCGGATAAAGATCCTTCTTGGATTGTTATTGATGAATTTGTGGGTTTGTGGATTGCGATGTTTTTGATACCTGTGAATATTCAGTTTATCCTTTCTGCCTTCGTTTTATTTCGTGCTTTTGATATCTTTAAGCCGTGGCATGTTGGCTGGGCAGATCGCGAATTGAAAGGTGGAATGGGGGTGATGATGGATGATGTGCTGGCGGGGGTTTATACCAATATACTCTTGCACATTCTCTTGTGGGTCGGTTTATTGATATGATAAAAAAAGGCTTGTACAATTTGTACAAGCCTTTTTTTATTGCTTAGTTTACTCATTTAATAAAGTATACCGATAATGCCCTTCCCACTGTCCATTGATATGTAAATAGTTGGGAGAATAGCCTTCTCGTTGAAATCCTAGCTTTTCAAAGAGTCGAATAGAGGCAGTATTGGAGGGCATTATATTCGCTTCAATTCGATGAAGTCCTTCTTGTGCAAATAGTTGTTGAATAGCCCTTGTTAAAGCTTCGGTCATTATTCCTTTCTGTAGATAATCCTTATCTAGTTTACATCCAACATAACAAGATTGAAAAGCTCCTCTTACAATATTAGTAAAAGAGAGATCTCCTATAATTCGAGTATATTCTTGGTCAGATTTTCTAAATAAAAAATACTTCACCATTTCTCCCCTTTTTGCTTTTTCTGCATTTTCCATTAATTGATTACGCTGAAAATTGATGGAAAAATAATCAGGTGACCAAGTGGGCATAAACTCTTTAAAGAATGTACGGTTGTACATTAAATAGGTTAAGACTTTGGGCGTATGTTGCACATTTAATGTAGCAAGTAATAAACGTTCTGTCTCCAATTGTTGGTTTTGTTGTGTAGTTGCTGCTAGCATATTCGTATCGTTTGGTTATAGGGGGGGTTATGAAATACGGGATATGGAAACGAGGACTAGCGGGTGCAAATAATTATGTTATTTATTTTTTTGTTGATTTTTTCTTCGAATTTCCTGGTTATATTTTTCTATTTCGATATTTTTAAGAACGATTGCTCGATTCTTCTTTAATAAGTTTTTATTTTTCTTACAGGCATTCAACGCATCTTTTCCTTCTGGGGTGATAGAGCCTGTCAAGTGTTTGGTAGCAGCATCAAAATAGGTAGTTGCCTTATCCATTAGTTTGAGTTGCGCTGCTGGTTTTAGGTCATTTATTGGTTTCAAAAGAGCAATGGCATAATTAAACTCATCCATTCCTAAAGCCTCCTCTAATTCTTTACGATCTGCCCCTAAATAGTTGAGAGCTAGTTTTCGATGCTTTACGGTAGTTTTAAAATGAGCATCTAAATTTTTGCCTTTCAAACTACTATCCTCCACCAATTGTCTCGCTTTTTCATTGGCATAATTGAAATGAGCCATACCAATGAGGAGTTTATTGGTGGGGTTGAAATCATAGGAATGTTGAGCTGTCATCAGTTCTTGTTCTTTTAGAGGTAGTTTCCTAAAGCGTTGAATACTGTCTTTGAAAGCAAAGCATACTTTTTTTTCGGCTACTGCCAATTCAATAGTTGTAGAATCTTTTTTGAATGTCTCGAAACTTACAGGGCAATCGAGTAATTGCCACATTGGGTCGGCAGGTAAATGGGTATAAATTAATTCGGTAGGGTCCATTAAAAAAAAGCGATCATCTTGCATAGGAGTAAAGGTCAACTCCTGATTAATAAATCCACTTCCCCATGTTGCATCCAGTAAATACCATTCATCATCTAATAATACCGCATTCCATGTATGATCGGGTTCTTTTATTTCTTTTACTATATTATGTGTCCCATAACTTTTAGAATACCCAATAACAATTTGACTCGGAATATCTGCTTCTTTACAAAGTGCATCAAATAACTCAGAGTACCCTTGGCAAACTGCCAATTTATTTTTGAGTGTTTCCTGCATAATTCGTCGTCTTTCCACTTTCGTATCATCAACCATTATGGTATGCCCTACTCCCCAATCGAGATATTTTTGTACATCATAGGTAATATTAGCGGTCATCCAAACATAAAAGCTACGCACTTTTTCAAGATCAGTAGTAGCTTCTTTGGTAAGATATGCTGCTAAAGAAGTTACTCCTTTTGTGACCTTATCAGGAGCAGCTAAAGCATGTTGATCAATTTTTTCAAAATTACTAGTAGCTGGTTGCGCTTTCAACTGTGTAGCAGTAAACAATAAAAGGATTCCTAATAAATGAGTAATAAATGATTTCATAGCTGTTATTGACCGTTAAAGAAAGGTAAAGATTAATATAAATGCTGTAACTAAAAAAAGGTTCTATAAATTAATAAGGGTAAAAAATAACATTTAGTACATAAGTGTTTAAAGATTATAGTATTCTGTTGATTGGAAGTATGTTTTAATTGAAAAAAAATAGCTTTACTATCTTTTTTTATTCCTTCAAAAATTCCTTTTTATTTTCTTTTGATATTTTCGTTCCATTCTGAAAATTATCTATATTGTAATCTAAATAAAAGACCATGAATATTCCTGAAAATCTGCGATATACAAAAGATCACGAGTGGATACGTCTAGTAGAAGAAGATGGTACTGCTTATATCGGTGTGACTGATTTTGCTCAAAGCGAATTGGGTGATATTGTATACGTAGAAGTAGATACATTAGATAGTCATGTGGAAGCTGAAGATACTTTTGGTACCATTGAGGCAGTGAAAGCAGCTTCTGACTTATTTATGCCACTTAGTGGAGACGTTATTGAATTTAACGACGCCTTGGAGGATGAACCAGAATTAGTCAATTCAGATCCATATGACAAAGGTTGGATCGTTAAAATTAAACTGGATGATCCTAGTAGCATTGATACATTGCTAGATGCGGCTGGATACCAAGCATTAATAGAAGGATAAGCTTTGTTTAAGCCAATCTTGAAAAATGCCGTATGGGTATGGATGGGACTTATCTTTTTTTTGTCTGTATCGAACCCCTCAAAGCTACCAAATGCGCAAATAATCGGCATTGATAAACTAGGGCATCTATTTTTTTACTTTATTTTGACACTACTTCTTATCTATAGATTGTCTGATTGGTCTATATTTAGGAGCAATAAATTATTTTATTCTGCCATAATCTCTACTGGCTATGGAATTTCGATGGAATTTATACAATTGAAATTTTGTGTCGGTCGATATTTTGATTTTAGCGATATTATTGCTAATATTATAGGAGTTTTGGTGGGTATAGCATTTGCAATTTATTATCAACAAAAGTTTTAATCTATGGGAGCATTTAAATTGAGCGACTGGCTCTTTTTTGGTGTGCTACTCTTTACTGCTGTTGTTGGTTTCTTAACCAAGTTTTATTTCTTTAGCGTTTTAGCTGGTGGAATTCTCTTGACAATTGGTATTTTTTATGCCTTGTTTAAGTCCACTCCATTAGAAAAAGTTATCGAATCTAACGCAGAAACGAACAAAAGTAAGTACTACATGAGAAAGTACCCGCAAGTAGATGATCAACGATTTCGTTCATCTTTCTTGCTTGCAGGTCTATTGATCTCATTAGGATTTGCAACATCAGCATTTAATTGGAAGCTCATTGAAGAAGAGAAAAATGTTCAGTACGTCTTTGACGAAATTGAACTAGTCGAGGAGATTCCCCCTCCAAGTGTTCAAAAGCCTCCTCCTCCGCCACCTCCTCCGCCACCACCAAAACTAGAAATCGTGGAAGACACGGAAATTTTGGAGGAAGAGCCTGAGATTTTAGAGATGGAGGAAGAAGAGCCACCACCACCACCAGAGGAACCACCGCCGCCGGTGCAGACAGAAGTGAAAGTACTGGAGCCACCTCCAGCACCTCCACCGCCGCCACCGCCGCCGCCACCTCCACCGCCGCCGCCGCCGCCACCGAAGAAGGACCCACCTCCTCCGCCACCGCCGCCACCACCGCCACCGCCGCCACCGCCGCCACCACCGCCGCCGCCGCCACCACCGCCACCTCCACCACCTCCACCACCACCTCCACCTCCACCAGAGGAAGTTGTGGAAGAAGTTGTGGAAGAGATAGAAGAGGAAGTGGAAGAGCCGCAACCAGTGATTGAAGAAGAACCAGAACCAGAAGAACCAGAAATCTTTAAGATTGTAGAAGAAATGCCTGAATTTCCTGGAGGACAACAAAAACTATTTAAGTTCCTCAAGAAAAATATCAAGTATCCTGCAATGGCTAGAGAAAATGGTTTAGAAGGAACTGTTTATGTAAGTTTCGTCGTAATGGAAGACGGTACTATTGAAGAGGCAAAGGTTGAAAGAGGTTTACCAGGAGGAGGAGCAGGTTGTGATGAAGAAGCTCTACGTGTAGTAGAGAAGATGCCTAAGTGGAATGCTGGAAAGCAAAGAGGTAAGCCTGTAAAGGTTGCCTTTACTTTACCAATTAAATTTAAATTGAAGTAAAAGTATTTTATATCCCTTATTAAATTAAGGCTGTACAATTAATTGTACAGCCTTTTTCTTTTTTAATCTCATCAGATACCATTTTAAAATACGTTGGGCGCATCAAAGCCGCAATACTACCGCCCGCCCGTTCATGCGAAGATGCATGAACGGGCGGGTGGTAGCACTGCGGCTTTGTCGGGCTATCCGTTTGTAGTTGGCTTGCAGAAAAGGTGTTCGGCTATATTTTCTGGCAGTGTCTTCCTCCGTCAGCCCTGCCAGAAAAAGCCTCACTACCTTTCTGTACAGACGTTGCGTGCAACGTCTCTACGCCAAGCTACCACTCCTATCCCTTGCGCATAATCGTGCGAAGTGCGATGTACTAAGTGCGAAGAAGGAATTTAGAAACTATCTATATTTTACAGCTTGCTTTTTACTAACTCTTCTAATTCTTCAAAAGAAAATTCTGTTTCATGTAAAGTTGTGTTTTTTTCCTTTCCTCCTACCATAATAGTAGCAGGTATGGTACCAGACCATTCTGTTGAAATCATATCAATCCAATCGTTCATTTTCGTTTTTCCTGGATCTAGTAATAATACTTCCGATTTTAGTTGCTTTTTCTTGACAAAGGGCACTACACTTGCTTCTAATACATCAATAAAATCTAAACTAACCAAGGTTACTTTTACACCTTGCTTTTTATAAGTCTCTCCTATTTGTTCAAAATAGGGCAACTCTTTAATACAGGGTTTACACCAAGTTGCCCAGAAATTATACACCTGCAAGCCTTCTTCTGGTGTATCTAAGCGTTTTTTTAGCTCATCAA
Source organism: Bacteroidota bacterium (assembly GCA_020631245.1). GTDB lineage: Bacteria > Bacteroidota > Bacteroidia > Chitinophagales > UBA2359 > JAHDHP01. The sequence continues at coordinate 28,036 of JAHDHP010000015.1, forward strand.
TAGAAATCGCTTTTACCAATTTATTCGTATTCGTGCTCTCCTTTTCAGAGGTAGTAGTCTCTACCTCTTTTTGGTTTTGTGTTTCACTTTCAACAACTTTCGCTTCTTCTGCTTGAATCGCTTTGGTTTGTTGCTGTAGTTTATTTCCAGAGCAAGCAGCGAGAAAAAGCCCTACACTCATTAATAAGTAGCTTAATTTTTTCATGGTTGATTATTTGATTCGTTGTACATTTGCACAAAAATATTATTCTTATGGCTAAAGAAAGAAAAATTATCTTAATAACAGGCGCGACTGCTGGAATTGGAGAAGCTATAGCTCTATTGTTTGCACAAAACAATTGGGACATTATTATTACAGGGCGCCGACAAGAGCGGTTAAACAAACTCCAACAAAGATTAGAAAAAGAGCATGGTGTTGCCGTATTATCACTATGTTTTGATGTTCGTGATCGAGAAGCGACAGAACTACAACTCCAAGAGATACCAGCTCATTGGAAACAAATTGATGTACTGGCTAATAATGCGGGCTTGGCAATGGGACGAGATAAATTCCAAGATTCATTGGTAGACGATTGGGAAGTTATGCTAGATACTAATGTGAAAGGCTTACTGTATGTTAGTAAAGTCGTTTCCAACTTTATGATTGAAAATGGCTATGGCCATATTATCAATATCAGTTCGATAGCAGGCAAACAAGTCTATGCAATGGGACATGTTTATTGTGCTACCAAACATGCAGTAGATGCCTTATCGAAGGGGATGCGGATTGACTTACTAGCACATGGTATTCGCGTAACATCTATTAATCCTGGAGCTGTAGAAACAGAATTCTCCATTGTACGATATAAAGGCGACCTAGAAAAAGCAAATAAGGTGTACGAGGGTTTTATTCCTTTATATGCAGCAGATATAGCGGATAATGTTTACTATGCGGCTACGCGCCCTCCTCATGTGAATATCAATGAGATTATTGTTACTTGTCTAACGCAGGCAGATGCTTTTAACAAAATAAAATCTAGCTAAATGATGGATCGGCAACAGGTATCTTCAGGTACACCCTGGGAAAAAAGGGTAGGTTATTCGCGTGCGGTACGCATTGGAAATATTATTCGTGTGGCAGGTACTACCGCTCATGATGGAGAACAGGTGATAGCTGTAGGTGATCCGTATGAACAGACCTTGTTTATTTTACGAAAAATTGAAAACGCGCTGATGGAACTAGGAGCTTCTATGAAGCAGGTGATTGCTACTCGTATCTATGTGACGGATATTGCCAATTGGGAGGCTATAGGTAAGGCACATGGGGTATTTTTTAGGGATATTCGCCCTGCTGCTACAATGGTAGAGGTTAGTCGATTGATTGATGATAAGTTATTGGTGGAGATTGAGGTGGAGGCAGTTATATAACACAGAGGGAGGAACACGGAGG
>JAHDHP010000344.1 GCA_020631245.1 Bacteroidota bacterium
TGGATATGTTGATAACCCGAATGATGACAATGATACTTGTGATGGAGTGCTGGATGAATGTGGTATCTGTAATGGAGCAGGAATCCCACAAGGGACTTGTGATTGTATAGGAACACAACCAACTACTTGGTATCGTGATGCAGATGGAGATGGTCTAGGAAATGAAGAAGTTAGTCAAACATCTTGTACACAACCTTCAGGATTTGTTGCCAACAATAATGATGATAATGATGCTTGTAATGGTGTATTGGACGAATGTGGCATTTGTAATGGAAATGGAATTCCAGAGGGGCTTTGTGACTGTCAAGGTACGCTGCCTACGACTTGGTATCAAGATGCTGATGAGGATGGATTGGGTGATCCGAATACTAGTATAAGTGACTGTGAAACTCCTATGGGATATGTTGATAATGCGGATGATACTAATGATTCTTGTGCTGGCGAGTTCGATGAATGTGGCGTCTGCAATGGAGCAGGGATTCCAGAGGGAGTCTGTGATTGTGAAGGAACAATGCCTACAACTTGGTATCAAGATGCAGATGAAGATGGTTTGGGCGACCCTAATAGCACTACCACTAATTGTGACCAACCAACTGGATATGTAGACAATCCAGATGATACAGATGACACTTGTGCAGGGGAGTATGATGAATGCGGCGTTTGTAATGGAACAGGTATTCCAGAAGGAACTTGTGATTGTGATGGAACACTGCCAAATACTTGGTATTTAGATGAGGACGAGGATGGATTAGGTGATCCCAATAATAGCACACAAGATTGTAATACCCCTACGGGTTATGTAGGCAATGCCAATGACCCAGATGATACCTGTGCTGGTGAAAGAGATGAGTGTGGTGTCTGCAATGGATCAGGAATTCCAGAAGGAACTTGTGATTGTGATGGAACGCTGCCAAATACTTGGTATTTAGACGCGGACGAAGATGGATTAGGTGATCCGAATAACAGTACGCAAAATTGTACGAACCCAACGGGTTATGTAGCCAATGCCGATGATCCTGATGACACCTGTGCAGGTGAAAGAGATGAGTGTGGTGTCTGTAATGGATCAGGAATTCCAGAAGGGGTTTGTGATTGTGAGGGCACACTACCTACCTTATGGTATCGCGATGCAGATGGAGATACACTTGGTGATGAAGCCGTTACTAGAATGAATTGTGGCCAACCAACAGGATTTGTAGCCATCGCAGGTGATGATGATGACCAATTTGCTGTGGGAGATTATATCACCCACTTCCGCGTACTAGACCTCGTTCCTAATCCTACAACCGATGTCATTAACTTTTCCTTACACTCTGGCCCTGAAAACAAAATCACCATCCAAGTATATGCCATGACTGGTCGATTGCTACGAGAATACGATTTAACGCTTAAAAATGGCGTACACCAATACTCTTTAGACTTAACAGGGCTTTCTCCTGCACCTTATATTTTGAGCTTTAAGAATAACGCGCAGTGGGAACACAAAAAGATTTACAAAATTAACCGATAACATGAGTACTATAAATAACTTTATCATTGGATGGTTATTAGTAAGCTTATGTTTACTAATAGGAATAAGCAATAGCTTCGCTCAAAACTGTCCACACCAACTCAAAGGCGTACTACTTGATCAACAAACAAGTAGTCCACTCCCTTTTGCAACCGTCTATATTTCAGAAGTAGAACAAGGGAATGTAACAGATAGTCTAGGACAGTTCAACATCCCTCAAGTTTGTTCAGGTAGTTACCTACTCTCTATCAGCTATATAGGATACAAGGGTTTAGATACATTGGTAACTATTCCAATGAATGCCCCCATTTCCCTGACCCTTCGCCCACTCAATGAACAATTGGATGACTTCACCATCGAAGATCAACGCCACCAACGAATAGCACAAGCCGTACAAAGCATTTCGGGGATAGAATTACAAACAAAAGCAGGAGGCGATCTAGCGGCAACTCTCCGAGAAATGCCAGGCGTACAGGCACTCAAAACAAGTGCGACGGCTGCCAAACCTGTGATACATGGTTTACATGGTAATCGCATCCTAATCCTCACGAATGGCGTTCGACTTGAAGCCCAACAATGGCGATTGGATTATGCGCCAGAAATTGATCCCTTTATCGCTCAAAATATAACCCTCGTACAAGGGGCAAATAGTGTTCGCTATGGCTCCGATGCGATTGGAGGAGTAGTACTTTTAAACCCACCACCTTTACGAAAAAATACAGGAATAGGGGGAGAAATCAACCTCATTGGCTTTAGCAATAACCGACAAGGAACTGCATCAGGTATGCTCGATGGGCAATTTAAAAAGACACCTGACCTTAGTTGGCGTATACAAGGAACATTAGCAAGAGGTGGAAATGCCAAAGCACCTGATTATTACCTCGACAATACAGGTATCAAAGAATATAATTTTTCGGGCGAAATCGGCTATCAAAAAGAACGATATGGCATTAGTACCTTTTATAGTCAATACAATTCCGAATTTGGTATTTATAGAGGTTCACACAACCACAACCTTCGAGATATTATTGACATATTTGAAGGAGAAGTACCGCCTGACACGACTGGTTTTTCCTATGAAATACTTCGTCCACGTCAATCAGCCGAGCATGAGTTATTCAAAGTAGGAGCTTATTTCAAACCTACTGAAAAAGGGACATTAAGAGCCACTTATGCGCGTCAATTCAACCGACGAGAAGAGTTTGACATCACACATGGACAAGCCATTCTCGATGAAAATTTAGCTCCACAATTAGGGCTAAAACTCACCACCCATTCTGTTGATTTATCTTGGGATCAAACGATAAATAGTCAATGGGAAAGTACGATTGGATTGAGTACCGCTCGAAAACGTAACAATTTCTCAGGAGTTTCCTTTATACCACGTTATACAAGCCTTTTAGGAGGTATTTATACCATTCAAACCTATACGCTAGGAGCCTTACAATTAGAAGGAGGACTGCGTTATGATTTTGAGAATAGAGAAGTAGAACTGGAAGCAGAAACACCGACTTTTAATTATAGTAATATTTCTTATAATCTAGGAGCCAATTATCGTATCAGCAACTTTTGGCACCTAAATGCCAATATAGGACGAGCATGGAGAGCTACCACAGTAGCCGAGTTATTTAGTGATGGAGTCAATCATGGAGAAGCAGCCGTAGAACTAGGAAATCCCAACTTAGATTCGGAGCGCGTATTTAGCGGTATCGTTGGATTAAAATACAATAATTTCAAAGGTTTACGCTCCAATTTGACCGTCTATTACAAACAATTTCAAAACTATATTTTCCTCGCTCCAGCCTCCTACCCTACTCTTACTATTCGCGGCATATTTCCGACCTACAATTACGAACAAGCCAAAGCCCGTTTTACAGGAGCCGACTTCGACACCGAAATCCCCATACGAGGCGGACTTAGTGCCTTCTTTCGAGGAAGCGTATTACGTGCCTATAACCAAACAGCCGATGATGATTTGATCTTGATTCCACCTAATAACTTTTCATATGGCGTCAAATACCAACTAAATAATGATGGTCCACTAGATCAATCATTCATTCGCGTATCCATGCAACATTTCAATCGTCAAAACCACTTTCCCGATAGCACCGAGATCATTTTACCACCCGACGCCTACCAGCTTCTACAAGTAGATGCCGTTGCTCGTATACAACTCAAAAAACAACCTATTTACTTAGGATTTAGCATTTATAATGCACTCAACCGCACCTATCGTTCTTACCTCAACCGCATGCGTTACTTTGCCGATGAACCAGGTAGAAATGTAGTGATTCGTCTGAAAGTTCCTTTTGGGAGAGATGCCTTTTAAAACGTGTTATAACTTATCACTATTAATTAATCTGTTTTATTTTTCAACTAATTTTATCATGTACACCTTTCGTAAACTAATTTTATTTACTGTTCTAGTATGCTGTTTTGCCGCCTGTAAACGCGATAATGATCCCGAATGTCCTAACGGGCAAGTTTTATGGGGTGGGGAATGCGAGGATATTCAAGAAGTCATTACCTCCGTCGAACTTATCTTCAATGAGGTAGATACTTTTGCATTTAGAGACTATGATGGCATTGGTAGCCAAGCTGCCACCATCGACGTAATTAAACTTACTGCTAATACGTCTTATAATGTGCAAGCACGCGTACTCGACGAATCTAAGAATCCTGTCGAAGACAAAACCACTGAAATAGAAGAAGAAGGAGATCACCATCAGTTTTTCTATACCGTTATTAATGCTAATATTGAGGTAGCTTATGATGACCTAGATGAAGATGGCAATCCTATTGGTTTAAAAACGACCATGCAAACAGAAGCTGCTTCTACTGGTAATTTACAAGTAACTCTCAAGCATCTACATGATGAAAAAACAGGAAATGTATCAGATGGAGCAACAGATATTGAGGTGAGCTTTGAGGTAGAAGTGGAGTAATTTTTGGGCGTGCCCGAAATAGAAAAGGCGCAATAGCATTTTATGCTACTGCGCCTTTCCTATTTCGGTCGGGCTTTCCGTTTGTAGTTGGCTCACACCCACTAGTTCGGCTAAACGCCTAGCAGTGTCTTCCGCTGTCAGCCCTGCTAGTCGAAGCCTCTCAAAGTGGCTATTTCGCCAAGCTACCACTACAATCCCTCACGCGAAACATCGTGCGAAGTACTAGGTGCGATGTGCGATGAAGGTACTTTTATCCATTATTATACATGATTTATTACCAAATGCATCGCTTTTACAAAGGTAAGTACCTAGTTTAGAAAGTCAACTTACTAGCACTAGATATTCACATATAAGTGAAATAATATTATTTATTAACTATGTAATCCATATTACAAACAGGACACACACCAGGCTCATCGCTACCACTCCCCTTACAATGCATCGGACAAACATAAGCAGATGTATACTCCTTACCTTTTATATTAGTGGCTTTAGCATCTACTTTTTTCAAGTTGTAAACACCAATATTTTTTCCTTTATAATTGGTGACATACATCGTTTCTCCTTCCACAA
>JAHDHP010000345.1 GCA_020631245.1 Bacteroidota bacterium
CGAATGTGGCGATTAATTGGGAAGGTTGCGAAAAAGCAGTGGGGGAGTTTGTGATTTAATGTTTTTTTTCGTTATAACTTCATCCCATATAGCTGACTATCTAGCTCCCGCCAATTGGGTATATGTTTAGATACTTCTGCCCAAAAAGCCTGCGAATGATTTTTGACTTTTGTATGTGCCAACTCATGCACAATCAAATAATCAATTAAGGTGAAAGGGAGCTTGATAGCATCGGTATTGATAATGATATTATTAGAGGGGGTACAACTACCCCAACGCTTTTCGAGTTGGCGAAATTTGAGTGCCTCAAAATCTAAACCCGTCAGCTTTGACCATTTACGAACTCTAGGTGTGATTTTCTCTTTCGCTTTTTGTTGGAAGAAACGTTGAAAAGCCGCTTTTAAAGCGCGTTGTGAATGAAGTGAGGCGGGAAGGTTCACCTGAAATTTAGAAGCGGTAAACCGAATCAAAATATCGGAGCGAGTATCATCAATTACTAGTTGGACATAATACTTACGCCCTAAATATTGCATCCGCGATCCCGTTACAATTTCATCTACTTGTTGGGCCTGTACCAATTCGAGTTTCTCAATAATCCAACGGGCTTTTTTTAGGATAAGCTGGTTGGATGCCTCCAAACTCAAGCGGCTACCTTTGAGTACCACACCCTCGTCTTGCGCGACACTAATATAGTGCGACTTTAAGCCCGTCTTTTCGTAGATGCTATATTTGATGGTTCTATTTCCGTATTGTACATCTGGCATTTACTCCTGCTTTAATAATTTAACCAATTTTACTGCTTCAGCTTTTACCAACGCTCGCTCAAATCCCAAACGACGCAAAAACTTACGACATTGTTTTTCCATATCACTAATGGATTGACTTTTCTTTTTCCATTCAACGACCTGCATCAATGGAGCAAGTTCCGCTAGTAGGGCTTGTGTCTGTTGAATCGCTTTTTGTTCTGCTCCCAATAAGGCTTTCATCGATCCAAACACCGCCCTTTTACCTTCGGTATCAAAACCTAGTTCCACCGCTATATGCTCCTCTTTGGAAATAGTATCCGTAAGATTCACAAATGCTAAGATCAACTGCGTTCCTGTTATTTGTTGTTCCTCTCGTTGCTTCAATAACTGCTCCAAGCGTTCGGCAAGTGGGCGATAAAAATCGGGGTTTTTATGCAAGCCCACCCGAATAGTATGCTTGAGCTTATTGCGCATTTTCAACTCCTTTGTTTGCTCCGAATAGCCTTCTATTTCTTGTTGAAATCGCTCCCTATCCAAAATCGAAACAGGTTCTTCTAATAGATGCTCAATACCCGATGCTTGAAGATGTTTGTTGATAAGTGCCAATAACATCTGACTTTCCGCTTCCGAAATATACACTTGATCCGTTTCATCTCTACTACGCAAATTAATTTCGTTGTACAATTTAAAATCCTTTTCATAAGCCATCGCCCGCTTATCGGGCAGCACAATATTGATGGATTTATTAAATTGCTTCAACAATTGCTTAAAGGTATCTTTTTTATCAATAGGATCAAGGTAGCGAATAGCTGCATCAATATAAGCTTCTCGATTATAACTGCGATCTATTTTCAATGGTTTGAAGAAATCGACCAACTTTGCGCGATGCATGTCCAATAGTGGAATTTCCTCCGAAAGGTTTTTCATAATATCGCTACGTTGCAAATCGCCTGAAAAAATGTCTAGGGCTTCAACAAGGTTTTCAGAAATGCCTTGATAATCCATAATAAAGCCCGCTGCCTTACCTGCTCGCGCACGATTGACCCGCGCAATGGCTTGTAATAAACCGTGTTCGCGCAAGGATTTATCCAAATACAAACAAGCTGCAATAGGCGCATCATAACCCGTCAACAACATATCAGAAACAATCAAAAAGGCCGTATTGTTGTATTGCACTTTGCCCGATTTGGCTTTATCCGATGCTTCGCCAAAGGGCAATTTAAATAAGTCGGTAACAGGCTTTACTTGATGCGGTTCTACCATCCAGATCGGTTTTTTATCCTGTGGATGTTCCTTATTCCAAGTGACTGCGCGATAATATTCTTGGTCAATATCTTTGGGCGATTTGGACGTTCCCAAACTAATCACCACCTTCGACTCAAAATCGTGTACTCCTTCTGCTCGCAAACGCTCAAAGGTTTTTTTATAGGCAATCGCTGCTTCGCGTCCCGTACATACCAGCATCGCCTTATGCCCATCAGGATATATTTTGTTGCGATAATGATGGATGATATGGCGGCTAATCAGGTCAAGGCGTTTCGGAGATTTAAAATAGCTTTTGAGGGCCTCTTTTTTATAGGCTTCCTTTTCTTCGGGGCTTTTATCTTTATATAGCTCCTCAAATTCCGCATCCAATCTCGCTTTTTCCACCTCAATCCGTTCAATCCCTTGATCGTACAATAACTCTACCGTAGCTCCATCGGCTACCGACTCTTTGATGGTGTACACATCAATATAATCGCCTCCATAAAATTCGGATAAAGTGGATTTTTCGGCTTTGGAAATAGGCGTACCCGTAAAGGCTACAAATTTGGCGTGAGGAAGCGAAGTACGCATAAACGCAGCCAAAAAACCATAATGACTACGGTGTGCTTCATCTACTAGCACATACAAATTTTCCTTGTTCGACAATTCTTCCAATTCCACTTCCTCCCGTTTAATTTCCTCCCATTTTTGATCTACAAACTGTTGGGTTATTTTGGTGAGTATATTGCCTGCAATTTGTTTTTTGATACGCGTTTGATAGGCACTTGGGGCATCGTCTGCGCCCTCCTCTTCGGCTGTTTGGTCGCTCCATGTCGCTGTGTTAGAATCAATTTCTTGAAACTTTTGAATCGTGGTAGTAATAATACCACCATAGTCATTGCGAAGTAACTGTTGTAATGCTGCCACCGAATTGGCTTTACTTAAATTATTAAAACCAATATTGCTAAAAGTGCCAAAAATTTGTTGGTCGAGGTCTCTACGATCTGTCATGATGAGTACCGTCGGATTATTAAAGCCAAACTTTTCGGCTTGCAGCTTGCGCGTGAGGTAAGCCATCGTAATAGATTTTCCCGATCCTTGTGTATGCCAGACTACCCCCCCTTTGCCCGTTTGTAAACGCGCAATACTTTTATTGGTGGCGCGCAATTGTTGATAGCGCGGCAGCTTTTTAATGATCCGTCCATCTTCGTTTTCAAAAATGACAAAATGTTGTAATAAGTCGAGTAAAACTTCTTTTTGAAATAATGAATACAATAAGCTTGCTTGTGGGTTTGGATATTCGCCCAAAGCAGGAATAACTTGCTTTTTTTCTAATTTAAAAACCGAATAAAACTTCAATGGAGCCTGAATTGCTCCGTAGCGTGCGCCGTCTTTCCATAAGCCCACACACATCAAATTATAATAAAATAGCTTTTCACTATTCCGCTGATAATGCACCAGATTTTTATAAGCCGCTTCTTTGGCACTACTCAACTTCGGGCTTTTACATTCAATAACCACCAACGGCAAGCCATTTACATAAATCACGATATCAGGTTCAGAGGTGGGCCCTTTCCCCTTGTATCTGGGCTGGTTAATGACTAGAAATTGATTATTTTCAATGTTTTGATAATCAATAAAAAAGACAGGATGCCACGCTTCTTTTCCTGCAATAACTTGCTTCACTGTCATCGTGCCTCCTCGCAACAATTTCCAGATTTGCTCATTAATACCCATCAGCGAATTACCTTGTGGATATGCTATTGCTTGGTAGGCTTTATGGAGGTTGTGTTCATTGATCCACGGATTTATTTTGACAAGGGCAGTTGCAAACTGTTGATACAAAATTACCTCATTCGCACTTTCCCGTGCATCCGCAGGAATGCCTGTAAGGTGTTCATAGCCGAGTTGTTGGAGTAGCTCAATGGCAGGTTGTTCGCTAAGTAGGTATTCAGGCGTATTAGGCATTACTTCAGGGATTGATAGGGCAGATGATCCAATATCACAAATATACTTTTTTTTTATGATTTTGGGCGTATCCCCATTTTTATCGTTTTGCCTGTGTTGCTGCGAGGACGCAGGAACGGGCAAAACGATAAAAATGGGGTCGGGCTATCCGCTTGTAGTTGGCTGCTAGAAAAGCGGTTCGGCTACGCGCCTAGCAGTGTCTTCCGTTGTCAGCCCTGCTAGGCGCAGCCTCACTAGCTTTCTACTTCGCCAAGCTACCACTACTATCCCTTACGCATCGAGTTGAAATACAATTTTTAAAGCCTCGTCAATCCTTTTCATATCACTTTCCGATATTTTTCCTTTTATTTCTTTGAGTCTTGCTCGTATATCAATAGGGCGGGTTTGTAAACAGTCGGCAATTGAATGTTTTGATAATCCATTTTCGGGAGATGGAACGATAGGTATATTGGTGATAATTCTTTCTTTTTTTTCTGACCAAACAGTTAAAGGTACTACTTGTATAATAGGGACTTTGGCATTATAGGTGTCATTTGTTACAATAATACAAGGTCTTATTTTTGCTGTTTCTGAACCTTTTGTTGGATTTAGATTCACGATAATTACCATCCCACGTTTTAGTATTTCCTTTGTCATTTATTCCCAATCTTTATTTGATGCCTCTATCCATTCTTTTGAATCTTCATCATTTTCATAAAGTTCAGTGTACAAATCTGCTGAATCTTCCAGTAAATGACGATTCATACCTACCAATTCTTTTTTTAGCAATACTATCGCTTTGGAAAGCAGGTCTTCTTCAGAATCAAATCCAAGTGACTCATATTTTTTCAAGAAATCTAAATCAATCTCTCTCAACCTAATTTTTATTTCAACTGCCATGGTTTATAAATTGTAAATAAAATATTTATTATCTATTGTACTAATATACAAAACATTCGCCAAACCAATTCTAAAATCAAGATAGCCTCTTAGATAGACTGTCTTCAAGTCTCCTCTTGGGAGGAGATTTAGAGGTGGGTTTTCAATGAC
>JAHDHP010000346.1 GCA_020631245.1 Bacteroidota bacterium
GGTAAAGGATGTGCATATATGGGTGACCAAGCAATCTTTAACATGTTCTAGAAACAGTAAAGCGTATGTTTTGTTTAAAGATAACAAAGTTTTTGTGAATAATGTTTGAACGAGACCCCTCAACCACCCAAGCACACCAAAGCCCCCATCACCAACATCGTCCCATCCAAATAACCCGTATAAAAATGATCAGGCTGTTGTTCATTGGTTTGGCGAATAAGCCACCAAGAAAGTAGATACGTAGCAAGTAAAGGAAGGAGCGTGTGACCATAAGGAGTTTCTACAAGAAAAAGGCAATTGATAGTAGCGAGAAATATACTTGTAGCGATTAGAATTTGAGCAAGCATAAGTGTATGCGAAATACCAATCAACATAGGAATCGTTTTCAAGTTTGCGTGGCGATCAAATTTCATATCGCGAATATCGAAAGGGAGCGTGATGGCTAATATATATGCTGCTCGTTCGAGGAGGAGCAATATAACAGGAGGATCTAGTAGACTTTGCTGATAATGAACAACAGGGAGAGCAACAGTGCTTAGTGTCCAGGTAAATACGATCAGAAAGATTTTGAAAAGCCCTACATCGCGCAAACGAACCCATTTGCCTGCTTTGCGAAACAAAGGGAGTGAGTAGAAGAGGGTGACAATGGCGAGCAATACGAGTAGACTTTGACTATGGAAGGGGAGCCACCAAAATAATAAGAAACAGATGCCGCTACTAAGTGCGAAAAAGCTACGAATGAATAATTCATTGCGTCCAAACCAAAAGTATTGTTTGATATGTTCGGGCATATTCCACATACCCATAATCCGAGCGAGTAGGTAGGTGGCAGCAGTGGAAAAAAATAGTAGATTAAAAAGTACCTTGTCGGATGTGGGTAGGTTGAGAAGTTGAAGACTAACCCTTGTCAGACTCACCGCTCCAAAGGAGATGAGTAGGCTACTATAGATGAAAAAATGAAAAAATGATTGCATTTTAGGGGTGCTACAATGAGCTTTTTTGATGGGAAGGTGTATGATAGAATGAAAACAAAGTAAAACTAGTTGAAAAATAACAATTGAAAGCTAGGAAAAGTGCGATTTTACCTCCTTTTTACGTTCTTAGATAAAGATAATAAAAGCTTGATGCATAAAATTTAGTAACTTAGCCAGTCGCCCCTATTAAAACTAAATCCCATGAATCAGAAGGAAAGCTCTCAAGTCAAGCTGTCTGCCTATCTGTACTCCATTATCAGTACTACTTTAGTGCTTTTTATGTTGGGAGTATTAGGTACTGTTTTATTACATGCAAAGGCATTGTCGGATCATTTTCGTGAGAATGTAGAAATCACCATCGCACTCAAAGATCAAATAAGTTCGCAAGATTCTACTGCCTTATTAGGCTATATACAATCACAAACGTATACCAATGAATTGCGTTATGTGTCGAAAGAAGAAGCAGCTAAGGTATTTAGACAAGATAGTGGGGAAGATTTTCGAGAAGTACTCGATTTTAATCCCTTATTTGCTTCCCTCAATTTGTATGTGAAAGCAGATTATGCGAATACAGATAGTTTACAATACATTCAATCAACACTTGAAAACAAAGCAGGTGTGGTACATGTGTTTTATCACGAAGGTTTGATTGATGTCATTAATCGCAATATTCGTAAAATAAGCATCATACTATTGGTCTTAGGGGCTATATTTCTTATTATGGCATTTGTCTTGATTGATAATACTATTAAAATGGCGATGTACGCCAAGCGATTTTTGATCAAAAGCATGCAGTTGGTGGGAGCGACTAGGCAGTTTATTGCCAAACCTTTTGAGCAGCAGAGTGTATATAATGGGATGATAAGCGGTTTAGGAGCTGCCCTTTTACTAATAGTATGCTTATTACTAGCACAACAAAGTCTGCCTGAACTAAGTACGCTTTACCGAGCCACTCCATTTGTGGTACTCTGTTTTTGCTTGGTTGGTATTGGAGTCTTAATCTCTTGGTTAAGTACTCGACAGGCAGTTTATAAATATTTACAACGAAATTTAGACGACTTATATTAAATTATTTATTTTATGAGCAATTACAAACATCAATTCCTGTTTAGCAAAAAGAATTATACCATCATGTTGGCAGGATTAGGCGTAATGGTTTTAGGTTTTATTTTGATGATGGGGGGAGGTTATGCAGAAGACCTAACAAAAGTATATCCTGAAGATACCCTCTACGGTTTCCAGCGTACTGTTTTAGCACCTTTATTAGTTTTAATTGGTTTAGCAACACAAGCTTTTGCTATCTTTACCAAATCAGAGCTTCCTGCAGCTATCGAAGAAACACCTGCTGAAAAAAGAGCAGCCAGAAGAGAAGGAAAAGGAAATAATAGACGCAAAAAAGCAGTGGCGAGAAAGTAAAACAAATAGACCTCTTACATGTCAATTATTGAAGCCATTTTATTGGGCATCATTCAAGGACTTACCGAGTTCTTACCCATTAGTAGTAGTGGGCATATCGAACTTGGTAAAGCCCTCTTAGGAGTAGAAGGTGCAGATGACCTTACCTTTACCCTCTTGGTACACGGTGCGACCGTCCTCAGTATTTTTGTCGTTTTCTGGAAAGACATCAAAGAACTATTTAGCAGCTTTTTTGGCTTTAAATGGGATGAAAATAATCAATATACCGCCAAACTAGCCCTTTCCTGCTTACCTATTTTATATGTAGGCTTATTTCACGAAGAACAAGTCAATAACTTTTTTAGTGGCAATCTCATCTTAGTAGGAGCCTGTCTAATCGTTACAGGACTCATTTTATTACTCACCACCCTTGAACGCAAAGAACGAAGAGAAGTCAATTTTAAAGATGCCATCATTATTGGATTAGCGCAAGTGATTGCTATTCTACCAGGTATATCTCGCTCAGGAACCACCATCTCCACTGCCTTAGCATTAGGAGTAGCAAAGGACAAAGCTGCTCGATTTTCATTTCTCATGATCTTAGCTCCGATACTTGGAGCCACTCTTCTTAAGTGTAAAGACCTTTTTGAAGCAGAAGCCACTACCACTGCTGCTACGACTTCCAATTTCTTACCCTATCTATTCGGATTCATCGCTGCTTTTGTATCAGGAGTAGTAGCTTGTCGGCTAATGCTTCGTTTGGTACAAGAAGGAAAGATTGTCTATTTTTCTGTCTATTGTTTTATCATCGGACTCATTGCCATGATGGTAGGCTGGATGTTTTAGAAATTATACCTTCACTAGTACCTGGTGAGGATAAGGAATATTGATATTGGCTGCATCCAAAGCCAATTTAGCATTTTCCAAAACTGTTACCGTTACAGCAGGTACATCTCCCGCATTACACCACGGACGCAAATCCAAATCCACACTACTATCTCCCAAATTAACAACCGCTACCGTAGGAGCTGGGTTTTTTAATACTAATGGTGTTTCTTGCATCGCATTTACCAATACATCTCTCGCTTGTTTAATATCTGCTTCGTAGCCAACTCCAACAGGAATGTGTAAACGAATAGTGCCTTGACGAGAAACATTAGTGATTGTACTATTAGCTAAAGCCCCATTCGGTAAAAAAACCGTTTGCTTATCTGCTGTCTCAACTATAGTGACCAATAGTTGCACCTCTTTTACAAATCCTTCAACTCCTTGTGCTTTGATGTATTCTCCAACTTTCAATGGGCGGAATATCAATAATAAAATGCCTCCCGCTAAATTGGCTAAACTTCCTTGAAGTGCTAATCCCGCAGCAATACTCAAACCTCCCAAAACAGCAATAAAAGAAGTTGTTTTGATACCCATTGTAGAGGCAACAGCCAATAATAACATTATTTTCATTAACAAAGAGGCTGTAGAAACAATCAATGGCTTTAAAGTCGCATCAATTTGTTTATCGTCCAAAATCCGCTCAATAAAACGTACAATTCCTTTTATAACCATCCATCCTATAAATAGGATAAGCAGGCTAACCAAAATATTTAGTCCATGTTCTATTACATACTCCACCATGAAAGATAATTCTTTAGGAATAGCAATAAAGTTTAATAAGTAACTCATAGTTTCTGAAGGTTTTTTTAAGGTTTTTTGAAATAAAATGAAACAAATTTATAACATGATCCGTATTAGTATATAACTTTAATTATCGTTAATAACGATCCCCTCTCCGCGCGCAATTCTCCACCTCTATTATAAGCAAGCTTTTTTATTTTCTTGCCAAAAAGTGAAACATTTTCTGCTTTTCTCCCGTATATAATTTTGTAATAATTTGAAAGAAATACGTATTTGTATTTTGGTTTGTTTACCCATACTCCCCACACTGTAATGTATTAATTACAGATTAAAAATGTAAAACAACTCCTCGCTCAAGTGTGATTTGGAATTACTTTTTTTCTGTCTTTATGTAGTGTATTTTCTCCATTTAATTTGGAAAACTTCAAATTATGAAAAGGTTTTTGTCTGTACTATTTGTAATGAGTCTTTCTATTTTTGCCTCCACTTGGGTGATGGCAGAAGGAAATCCTGACTCAGAGAGCATTTGTGACATTGAAGTTGCATTTGAATATGAAGTAGAAGATTTGTCCGTAAAGTTTACGAACACTTCTATAGGTGAGTTTGATGTGGTGGAATGGGATTTTGGAGATGGTGAACGTAAAAGCACCGAACAAGACCCAGAACATGATTATTCCGATGAAGGGGAATATGAATTTTGTCTAACCGTTACCAACTCCCAAACAGGGTGTACCGAACGGTTCTGTGGGCAGCTCTATGTCTTTAAGTGACGCAAAATAATAATTCTTTGCATAATTAGCTGTATAAGTTGCTTGTCAATTTGTACAGCTTTTGCGCGTTATATAATGAACTAAGGCAGAGTAAAAAATATGGTGAAATGCTTGTATTTTCACTTCAGATAGACTTTCTTATCACCCAATCACCCAATCACCCAATCACCCAATCACCCAATCACCCAATCCCTC
>JAHDHP010000347.1 GCA_020631245.1 Bacteroidota bacterium
TTACAAAGCATGCTATATCTTTCCTTCACATTAAACCAAGCAAATTAGAATCTATCTAGTGCAGTATTAACACAAAAAACAACACCTCCTTTTTTACATAAAATTTTACTCGTATATTTAACTTAGCCCGATACCAAAAAAAACCTCTTACCTATGAATACGATTTGGAAAGTTGCCCTACTAGTCGTTTTAAGCCTTCTCATATTAGGGAATGCATGGATGTATTTAAACCCCCAGAAAACTGACACCACATCTACTACTTCTGCCCCACTAACAGCTCAAAAATATGTAGAAAATACAGGCACCATACTACCTAAAGGAAACAATACACCTCCAACAGAAACAAAACCAGCAAACGTAGAAATAGAAAGCCCCTCTGTTACCGATACAAGCAGTGAGGTAAAGCCTTCACAAGAAGCGACCACACCTCCCCCTGCGCCAGCAACAACTCCTCCACCTGCCGATAATCACCAGCACTCCACTCCACTCGTTTCAAACTTAGAACGCTTGTTTATAGATTATCAGCTAGTTAATGTCAATCATATAGACCCTACTATTATGGTAGATTTACGTTATGCCAGTGCTAATAATTTTATGGGAGAAAATGTGTACGGAGATATAAAAGATGCTTATCTACAACGCGAGGTCGCATTGATGCTTTCGAAGGCACAAGAATATTTGAAAGAAATGAAGCCTGATCTTACTTTGCTTCTACTAGATGGTGCTAGACCACGACAAGTGCAACAAAAAATGTGGGATTTGGTAAAAGGAACAGATGCGCATAAATATGTGGCTGCACCTAGTTATGGTTCTATTCATAACTATGGTGCTGCTGTTGATGTTAGTATTGCCCATATAGATGGAACAGAATTAGATATGGGAACAGCATACGACCATTTTGGAGAGCTGGCACAACCACGACATGAGCGAAAATATACCCAAATGGGCGAACTAAATAGCCATCAATTGGCCAACCGAATTTTACTAAGACAGGTTATGAAAAAGGCAGGTTTTAGAAATATTATGTCCGAATGGTGGCATTTTGAAGCCTGTAATATTCACACTGCGAAAAAGAAATACAAACTAATTAAGTAACATTTAGTCTCCATTCCTTATCAAAATCAAATAAACGCGCAAAAACACCATTGAAAGATTATCTCAATGGTGTTTTTGTTTTTATATAAAAAGATTTTTCGCTATTCTCCTTCTGTTTTAGCAACAGGTGGAACATATTTTTTATGGATTTTCTTAGGTCTTGCATTTCCAAATGACCCTCTCCAAATCTTTCCTTTTTTTGATCTACGATCTCCTTTACCCATGGTATGTATATTTTTGATTGTTCATTAAATAATAAAATTCGCTGCAAATATATCACTTCTATTTCAAAATATCAAGGCAGACTTCAACTTACATACGAAGCCATTTGTTATTTTATTGATGACAATTTCTTATTTTTGCGCAAAATACTAACAAAATAGATACACTATGAGTCGTGTTGACCAATTCATCACACATATCGAAGAAGGATACCAATCTGAAGGGCCTTCTATGGTACTTGGTACCGCTATGTTAAACGGAAACGCCATTCCTAACACCCTTGTCAAAGCTCCGCTAAAATCCCTCAATAGACATGGGCTAATTGCAGGGGCTACGGGTACTGGAAAAACCAAATCACTACAAGTACTCGCTGAAAACTTATCCGATGTAGGCATTCCTGTCATGCTCATGGATTTGAAAGGCGATTTAAGTGGATTAGCACAGCCAGGATCACATCATATCAAAATCGGCGAACGCCATGAAAAGATTGGAATTCCCTACAAGCCATGTCCCTTTCCCGTAGAATTACTAACCTTATCTTCCGAAAAAGGAGTACGTTTACGTGCTACCGTTTCCGAATTTGGGCCCATCTTATTCGCTAAAATACTCGGACTCAACGAAACACAAACAGGCGTCGTTATGGTCGTCTTCAAATACTGTGATGATAATAACTTACCACTACTCGACCTTAAAGATTTTCGAGAAGCCCTCAATTATATCACCACTACCGCCAAAGAAGAACTAGAAGGCACTTATGGTCGCCTTTCTTCCGCCTCAGTAGGAGCCATTTTGCGAAAAATTGTAGAACTCGAACAGCAAGGAGCAGGTAGCTTTTTTGGCGAACCTTCCTTTGAAGTAGAAGACCTCATTCGCAAAGATAAAAACGAAAAAGGCATCATCTCTATTCTTCGACTTACCGATATACAAGATCGTCCCAAGTTATTCTCGACCTTTATGCTTTGCCTCTTAGCCGAAATATATGCCAAATTTCCAGAGCAGGGAGATGCCGACAAACCTAAGTTGATCTTATTTATCGACGAAGCTCACCTCATTTTTGACCAAGCCTCCGACGCGCTCCTCAGTCAACTCGAAAGCATTATCAAACTCATTCGTTCCAAAGGGGTCGGTATTTATTTTGTTACCCAAAACCCAACCGATATTCCAGATGCTATTTTGAGCCAATTGGGTATGAAAATTCAACATGCCTTACGTGCCTTTACCGCCAAAGATCGTAAAGCTATTAAACTAACTGCTCAAAATTATCCCATTACGGATTGGTATCAAACAGACGAAGTACTGACCAATTTAGGAATTGGAGAGGCACTTATTACTGTTCTGGACGAAAAAGGTCGCCCCACTCCCCTTGCCCATACCCTACTACGCGCACCACGCTCGCGCATGGATGTACTTACCAGTAAAGAAATTAATCAGTTAGTGGCAAAATCGCGCTTGGTAAAGTTTTATAATGAAGAAATAGACCGCGAAAGTGCCTACGAAATCCTTACCGCTAAAATAAGAGCCGATGAAGGGGAACAAGCAGCAGCCGAAGAAGGTAGAAAAGGAAAGAAAGGCGAAAAAGAAGAACCTGGATGGTTAGAGGCACTGTCTAAAAACACCATGGCTCGTCAGTTAGGAAATACCATTGTTCGAGAAGTTACACGCGGACTTTTAGGAGCTTTAGGAATGCGTTCCCGTAGCACTAGAAGAAGGTATTGGTAAGATGAATTGTAGGTGTGGTATCTTACCCTAACGAATATTTTGGGCGTGCCGGGTATAAAAAAGCGCAATAACCGTTTTACGGTTACTGCGCTTTTTTATACCCGTCGGGCTATCCGCTTGTAGTTGCCTCATAGAAAACATATTCGGCTACATTGCCTAGCAGTGTCTTCCTTCGTCAGCCCTGCTAGGCAAAGCCTCATGATGTTTCTATTTCGGCAAGCTACCGCTACTATCCCTCACGCTAATTCACACATTATAAACACAACACTAACATCCCTTATTAAATTCCTCCCAATCAAATTCAACCTCGCCAGGATGCTCCTTCATGACATAGGTTGCCAAATCTCTTTCTAATTCATCCTTACTAAACCCATAAACGGTTTCTAACCCTTCAAAACCTTCTCCCCATAACTGCTTAAATTTTTCTATTCCATAATTATCAATCAGAAATTTAGAGACAAAGGCACTTTGTGTATAAGAGATTATATCAGCATGTCCAAAGAAATTATGAGCCAGTTCATCCATTGGTATCAGCTTTCCGCTCTGCATGAAATACCGATAGATTTCTAAAAAAGAATAATCAAAGCAAATGCCACCAGCATAAGTAGCCAAGCCTTCATTCATCCAAGTCGAGGTTCTAGGTGGACTTCCCCACTTATACGTCGTTATCATGTGCATCATCTCATGCTTAATGGGCGAACCTTTATCTTTTAGTAGTGTAAAAAACGTATTTCTGTCAGGAAATGCCATGCCTTGCGCTCCCATTCCTGTATATTTTAACATTTCCTTTCGAGATGCTAAAAACTCCACCTCCATTTGATTTGTAAACTCTGTTTCATTAATCAATTGGAGATTGTCAATAACTGATTGTTGACATTCTTTGATAGCAGCATTTCGCCGATCCACATCTATGGTAGATGAAAAGTAATACGTAATATTATCAACTGTTTTTTTCTCCCTAACGATCTTGGCCCATCCGTCATTAGTTGTAGAATCACTAGAACAGCTAACCATAAATCCAACAAAAACAAAGGTAAGGATAGTGCTAAATTTCATTTTTAAGCTTTAAGCGTCTGTAAATTAGTCATACACTTTGTAATACTCTTTAGCACTATCCAAGGTTCATTCATTAAAAAGCAGTACTACTTCCCTATTCACTCACAGGAATATTGACAATATCTGGCTCACTAGCTTCAAAAAGTCCTGATTCATAAAAATAATTGGCCATTTTCACTGTATGCCCCATCGACGCTTTAGTGACCTGCACTGTAAACCACTTAGGCATAAAGGCATTCTGTTCGACTAATGTTGTATTTGTTGCACTAATCATAGTATTCAAATCCGTCAAATCATTTTCATCAAATACCTTCACATAAAACAGACTACTATAACTATTTACACATGGATATTCATTGATACCAATCATACCACAAATATCCGTTTGTATCGTATGGTGTGCATAACTCACAATTGGCTCCTCCTCTAATTGCCCAATAATCGCTGAAATAATTTCACAATTTCTACTCCCATTTAACTTTAATAAGACACTCTTGAACCTATATCCAGGATAAGCACTAATTGTATAATCATAATTAGGATCAAAAAAACTTGAAGAAGCAATAAATTGGTCTATATCTGTATTACTGAAAGAAGAATCACAGGCTACAAAGAGATAATCGTTAGATAGTAGTCCTAAATTCAACGTAGAATCTCCATAATATCGAAAATCAATATAATCGCAGGTTGTAGGAATTAATGCTTCTTCTTCACAGCCTATAAATATGACTGTTGCTAATACCAAAAACAAAAAAATCTTTTTCATAGAAATCAT
This sequence comes from Bacteroidota bacterium, assembly GCA_020631245.1. Lineage (GTDB taxonomy): Bacteria > Bacteroidota > Bacteroidia > Chitinophagales > UBA2359 > JAHDHP01. The sequence goes on from JAHDHP010000347.1 coordinate 4,868, forward strand.
TTTGAAAGTAAACAAATGGGTTGTATTAGGTGATTAGTATTGAACGATTAATCGTCAATCGTTCGATTGGGCGACCAC
>JAHDHP010000348.1 GCA_020631245.1 Bacteroidota bacterium
AATACTGCGGCTTGGTCGGGCTTTCGGCTAATATGTGGCTACTCGCACAGGGTTCAGCATAGTCGTCCCTTGTCTTCGCTCATACCGCTCAGCCTGCGGCACTCCTTGCTTCACTCCTATGCTCCTGACGCCCCATTCCGCCTCTATCCCTCACGCAAAACGATGGAACGATTAACGTCCGACGATGAAACGGATATCGTTCAATCGTCGGACGTTAATCGTTAATCGATAATTATGTCAACTAACAAATCAACAGAATATTGGAACAAAAACCTCCGCTACTTGGCGGTCCTTCTTATCATTTGGTTTTTAGTTTCCTACGTCTTTGGCATCTTCCTAGTTGAGCCATTAAATACAATACGGATAGGCGGCTTCAAACTTGGTTTTTGGTTTGCTCAACAAGGCTCTATTTATGTGTTTGTAATCTTAATCTTTGTGTACGTTTGGTTGATGAATAGACTGGACAAGGAATACGGTTTTGATGAAGATTAGTATAAACAAACTAAAATAAGGAGATCATGGATGTTCAAATGTGGACTTTTATCATAGTGGGTTTGACCTTTGCGCTTTATATTGGCATTGCTATTTGGGCAAGGGCAGGATCAACCAAAGAATTTTATATTGCTGGTGGTGGAGTGCCGCCCATCGCCAATGGCATGGCAACAGCAGCGGATTGGATGAGTGCAGCTTCCTTTATTTCTATGGCGGGATTAATCTCATTTACAGGTTATGATGGCTCTGTATACTTAATGGGTTGGACAGGGGGCTATGTCTTGCTGGCATTACTGCTGGCTCCCTATCTTCGGAAATTTGGAAAGTTTACCGTTCCCGATTTCATTGGAGACCGTTATTATTCCAATGTTGCTAGAACCGTAGCTGTAGCTTGTGCGATTATCGTTTCATTTACCTATGTAGCTGGTCAAATGCGTGGAGTTGGAGTCGTATTTTCTCGATTCTTAGAAGTGGATATAAACATAGGGGTGATGATTGGTATGGCTATCGTTTTCTTTTATGCGGTTATGGGAGGTATGCGGGGTATTACCTATACCCAAGTCGCCCAATATTGTGTCTTGATTTTTGCGTATATGGTGCCAGCTATTTTTATTTCGCTGGCAATGACGGGTAATATTATTCCACAATTAGGATTTGGAGGCACTGCTGCTGATGGGACTTACCTCCTAGATAAATTGGATGGACTTCATACCGAGTTGGGGTTCGCTGCTTATACATCTGGGACTAAATCTATGATTGATGTATTTTGTATCACCTTTGCTTTAATGGTGGGTACAGCTGGATTACCACATGTAATTGTTCGTTTTTTCACAGTTCCAAAGGTAAGAGATGCCCGCAGATCAGCAGGATGGGCACTGATTTTTATTGCCATTCTTTATACTTCTGCACCTGCTATTGCAGTATTTGCAAGAACCAATATGATTAATACCGTAGCCGATAAAAATTACTCAGAAATGCCTGCTTGGGTAAGCAATTGGGAAAAAACGGGACTACTGACTTGGGAGGATAAGAATGGTGATGGGAAAGTACAATACTACAATGATAAAAACACCGAGTTTGTAGCAGGAATAGCGAATACCAAAGGTTGGAAAGGAAATGAATTAAAAATTGACAGAGACATCATGGTATTGGCAAATCCAGAGATTGCGAATTTACCAGCTTGGGTCATTGCCTTAGTAGCAGCAGGAGGACTCGCTGCTGCACTTTCTACCGCCGCTGGTCTTCTTTTAGTCATCTCAACTGCTATTAGTCGTGATCTGATTAAAATGCAGATTAAACCCAATATTTCCGAAAAAGGCGAATTGATGTGGGCACGTATTGGGGCAGTATTCGCTGTTTTGGTAGCTGGTTATTTTGGAATTAATCCACCTGGTTTTGTAGCGGCTACGGTTGCTTTAGCCTTTGGCTTGGCGGCAGCTTCCTTCTTTCCCGCTATTGTATTAGGGGTTTTTGACAAACGGATGAATAGAGAGGGAGCCATTGCAGGTATGGTTGTAGGTATATCACTTATGTTGTTCTATATGCTAAAGTACAAATTGCAGTATTTTGGAGGTGGTACGGCAGCCGATTGGTGGCTTGGTATTTCACCTGAAGGCTTTGGAACTATTGCAATGGTAGTAAATATGGTGGTATCTATTGTCATATCCCGTATGACTGCTCCCCCACCCGCTCATGTACAGGAAATTGTCGAAAATATAAGAATTCCAAGTGGTGCGGGAGTAGCTCAGGATCATTAACTCGTTCTATTTTAAGAATGATAATTAAATAACTATACAGTGAAGAATAAATAAAATCATTATGACTTTAATCATTAAATCTTTTGATCAATACAAAAAAATATACAAGAATAGTGTTGACAACCCAGAAGACTTTTGGGCAGAACAAGCAAAAACATTTACTTGGAGTAAACCGTGGGAAAAGGTACTAGAAAATGATTTCAAAACGCCTCAAGTAAAATGGTTTATAGGTGGGGAATTGAACATTACAGAAAACTGCCTTGATAGACATCTAGAAGAACGGGGCGACCAAACAGCACTGATTTGGGAACCGAATGATCCGAGTGAGCCTTTTAAATCTTACACCTATCAGCAATTGTATGAAGCGGTTTGTCAAGCTGCCAATATGCTAAAAGCGAATGGAATTGAAAAAGGAGACCGTGTTTGCTTTTATATGCCTATGGTACCAGAATTGTCGATAGCTGTTTTAGCATGTGCTCGAATTGGAGCCATCCATTCTGTCGTTTTTGCAGGCTTTTCTGCTACTGCCCTAGCTGACAGAATCAAAGATGCTTCCTGTAAAATGGTGATTTGTTCCGATTTTAATAATCGGGGTGCAAAACATATTGCTGTAAAAGAAGTAGTGGACAATGCCTTAGAACTGGGCTGTGATTCAGTAGAAACCGTACTTGTTCATCAAAATACGGGACATGAAATTATGATGAAAGGAGGGCGTGATAAGTGGTGGCACGAAGAAATAGAAGGAAAACAAAAAACCTGCAAAGTAACTCCAATGAACTCGGAGGATATGTTATTTATTCTTTACACCTCTGGCTCAACAGGCAAACCAAAAGGAGTTGTCCATACTTGTGGTGGATATATGGTTTACACTTGCTTTAGTTTCCGAAATGTATTTCAATACGAGGAGGGTGATGTGTATTGGTGTACTGCCGACATCGGGTGGATTACTGGTCACTCTTACATCATTTATGGACCTCTATTGGCAGGTGCGACTACTGTTATGAGTGAAGGTGTGCCTACCTATCCTGATGCTGGCCGGTTTTGGCATATTTGTGAAAAGCATAAAGTCAATCAATTTTACACTGCACCCACAGCCATTCGAGCTTTGATGGCACTAGGTGATCACTGGCCTTCTCATTATGATTTAAGCAATCTGAAAGTTTTGGGCACTGTTGGTGAACCTATCAATGAAGAAGCTTGGAATTGGTATAAGGATAAGATTGGTAAAAACAAATTACCTATTGTCGATACTTGGTGGCAAACAGAAACTGGAGGAATAATGATTTCTGGCTTGGGTGGAATTTCACCTCAGAAAGCCACGTATGCAGGATATCCTTTACCTGGTATTCAGATGTGTTTGGTGGATGCAGATGGGAAGGAAATTGAAGGGAATGACAAAGAAGGTTTATTATGTGTAAAATTCCCTTGGCCATCTATGATTCGCACGACTTATGGAGATCATGAACGTTGCCGACAAGTTTATTTTTCTGCTTTCGAAAATAAGTATTTCACTGGTGATGGTGCTCGTCGTGATAGCAATGGTATGTATCGAATCATAGGTCGCGTAGATGATGTGATCAATGTATCTGGACACCGCATGGGAACAGCAGAGGTAGAAAATGCCATTAATGAACATTCCAATGTGGTAGAGTCTGCAGTTGTGGGTTATCCTCATGACATTAAAGGACAAGGCATCTATGCTTATATTATTACGAATGAAAAGGTAGGTAATGAGGCGGCCTTTGAGAAAGAGGTTAGAGCAGTAGTAACGAAGGAAATTGGTCCAATAGCTAAACCAGATCAAATCCAAATTGTACCTGGCCTACCTAAAACGAGGTCTGGAAAAATCATGCGGCGAATATTGCGAAAAATAGCTTCAGGAGATACGAAAAATTTGGGTGATGTGAGTACCTTACTGAATCCAGAAATAGTGGAGGCTATTAAACAAGGATCAAAAGTAAAATAATAACATCTTGCCCCCAATACCCATTTATGAAAAAAGTATTTACCATAATAGCCTTATTTTTACTTCTCCCTTTTGTTTCTTTTGCCCAAAAGAATGTTAATAAGGGGAATCAACAGTGGTTGCAGTATTATGTTCAGGGCAAGGTTAATAATCGGTGGACTTGGGTAGCTGATGCTACTTTTCGCTGGAAGGAATTTGCTGTTTCTACCAAGTATTTTGTTCGGACAGGGATGTCTTATTCCTTACATAAGGATATCCGCGTGACTGCTGGCGCATTAATTGGCGGTTTATATAATGGATCTTTTAGCAATAACTTTGTTGATGGAATGGAAATTCGCCCTTATCAGGAGTTGTTGCTGAAGCAGGGATATGATAGAGTGGCTTTACAACACCGTTTTCGAGTAGAGGAGCGATTTACGCGTACTTTTTCCATTGATAATCGGCGTTTTAACTTTCGACTCCGTTATCGTTTTATGCTCAATATTCCTATTGTTAGTTTTCCGCAAAAACAGGCATCGAGAGGACTTTTTCTTAATATTGGCAATGAAGTATTCTTGAATGCAGGAAATTCAATTGTGTATAATGTATTTAGTGAAAATCGAATCTTAGTTAGTACTGCTTTGCAATGGAATAAGAAGTTAACTTTTACCCTCACTTATAATCATCAATATCAGGGGAAGAATGCTCCGAATGATTATCGGTTGAATGGGGT
>JAHDHP010000349.1:0-3561 GCA_020631245.1 Bacteroidota bacterium
TTGTTGTTTCATCATCAATTGTTTGTTGTTTCATCATCAATTGTTTGTTGTGTCACCACCAATCGTTGGTCGTTGCACTGTTTATGTAATCTCAATATTCCGATTATTAAACAAATCTTCTCTAACCGTACCTGATACCTCCAACACCAAATCAGCACCATAAGCCTTCGAAGGCGTCATAAAGCCAATAGGAGCATTACCCGCCAAAATCTTCTCTACAATGTCCACTGCCGCTATCGCAGTTAAGGTATAACCTTCAGGAGTGGTCAACAAAGCCTCCCGTTCATTTCCAGCTTCATCTGTCACCTTTCCCCAAACAATACTCTTCGCCTTCTTTCGCTGATTATCAGAAGGACCGGCAGGTCGTGTATCAATCGTCTTTTTCAAAAAGCTCTTCATAAAATTGCGCTTAAACAACCAACCCATCGAATTACCCAATCGCATACCGCGCAACATACCAGGCGTCACACCCGTAAAAACCTCAATATTTTTAATGCCTGTACTATGATAAGCCGTCGAAACATCTCCCCACGGAATCGCCGCCACTAAATACTCCTTCTTCTTAATTTTGAGTTTCTTACTCTTATGTGCAAAAGGCACTTGCTCTATAAATCCATTCACCCGTACAGCTCCCCCCTTATCCATACTCTCAACCATCGTTTTAGCCGTACCATGAGACACACCACCACCCACACTAATAAAAGCCAATTCCAAGTGAGTAGCAGTAGGAAGTTGCGACTTCAAATAAGCCGCCAAACAATCCGTGGGTACTACATCAAACCCTGCACCTGGCATCGCCATCACTCCCGCCTCTTTTATCTCCTCGTCCATGGCAGCAATTCCCTCAAAAACATCTATCTCACCCGTTATATCCACATAATGCGTTTTGTTTTTGAGACAAGCCTTCAAGATAGCCTCATAAGTATGTATAAAAGGACCTGCACAATTCAAAATCACATCCGCCAATAAAACCAAATCACTTAATTGATCTTTGCGATTGATGTCTGCAACAAAATAGTCCAGCTCATACTTCTTGGCCAATACTTGTAACTTCTCCTCGTTTCGCCCACCCAATATAGGTTTCAATCCTTTATGAATAGCTCGACGTATAATCAATTGCCCCGTGTAACCAGTAGCACCATAAATTAGAAAGTTAGGTGAGTTTGTCATAAGTTTATTTTGTTCAATAGTCAAAGATAAAAAAAAAGTAATTCCACCTCAAAAATAGAATATTCTTGATAGTTTTTTCTTATCTTTGCACTCAGTTTTGATATTAAAATTAATGAACAATGGATTTTTTGAGACAATTGGCCGATGAATTGATCACAAAGGCGGATTTACCTGAGTTTCAAGCAGGTGATAATGTAACCGTTTATTATCGTATTCGTGAAGGTGCCAAGGAAAGAGTTCAGCCCTTCAAAGGAAATGTGATCCAAGTGAAAGGTGGAACTACCAACCCCAATAGAACATTCACCGTAAGAAAAGTATCTGGTGGTATTGGAGTAGAGCGTGTTTTTCCAATTAACTCACCAAATATTGACAAAATTGTCGTCAATAAAAGAGGTAAAGTAAGACGTGCTCGTTTATTCTATTTACGTGAACTATCTGGAAAGAAAGCACGTATCAAAGAACGTCGTATTATTAAAAAATAAATGACAATACGCAGCGAATGCGATTATCCAAATAATAAGAAAGCCTTCTGAAATAATTTTTTATTGCAGAAGGCTTTTGGTATTTTATCCAATCCCACAATCACCCCTCAATGTTTCCACCTGCCTTCTCCAACCGTATGATCTCCCTACTAGGAGAAGAACAATGGCAACAACTTCAAGAAACCTTGGAAGGAGAAGCGCCCATTTCCATTCGCTACAATCCATTAAAAATACACCATACCTCCTCGCACTTCGCACCTCGCACTTCGCACACTTCTCCCTCATTCCCCCCCCAATCCCCCAATCCCTCAATCCCCCAATCCCTCATTCCCTGGTCCTCCCAATCCCACTACCTATCCACCCGTCCCAGCTTCACCCTCGATCCCCACTTTCACGCAGGAGCCTACTATGTACAAGAAGCATCCTCCATGCTCATTGAACAAGCCATACGCCAACATATCAAGCTAGAGACACCCATCAAAGCACTCGATTTATGTGCCGCACCAGGAGGGAAAAGCACCCTCATAACCAGTTTATTACACCCACAAAGCTTCATATTAGCCAATGAAGTCATCAAAACCAGAGCCAATATACTTGCCGAAAACCTCACTAAATGGGGACATGCAAATACCTACGTCAGCCAAAATGACCCCGATGATTTTCAGCCTCTAAAAGGCTTCTTTGACCTCGTGCTAGTAGACGCTCCTTGTTCAGGAGAAGGACTCTTCCGCAAGCAAAAAAAAGCTATCGAAGAATGGTCAACTGACAATGTACAACTGTGTGCCGCCCGTCAAAAACGAATCCTCGCTGCTGCGGTCGATTTAGTGGCAGAAAATGGAATCCTCATCTATTCTACCTGTACCTATTCTCTAGAAGAAAATGAACAAAATGTACAATGGTTATTAGATAATTTTGATTTGGAAAGTGTTGCAGTAGATTTGCCAGACACATGGGGAATCACCCAAACAGGAGAAGCTGACAAGGAAACATACAGTTACCGATGCTATCCGCATCAAGTAAAAGGGGAAGGCTTTTTTCTAGCCTGTTTCCAACAAAAAGCTCCGAATACATTTAAGCTCAAAAAGAAACACAAAAAAAAGAAGTCAAAATCCTCCTCCAAAGAAAAACATTGGCTGTCATTACCCGCCCATCAAATCGATTTCTTAGGCTATTGGTTTACCCCCAAAGGACTAGAAGAATTAAACTTTTATTTACAAGAAGGAGAAGTAATTGCCCTACCCAAAGGGCATGAATCACTCTTGAAAATCATTCAAGATACATTATATCTCAAAAAACAGGCTTTGCATGCTTTTACTATGAAATCAAAAAAACTCACTCCAAATCATGCCATTGCCATGAGTCCCTATTTACTACCAGACATTCAGCAAATTGCCCTCTCCAAAGAAGATGCCCTCAACTTTTTAAGAGGGCAACCATTACCCGCCACCCTCGCAACACCCGATCAAACAGGTTGGGCACTCATCACCTATGAAGGGCTAGGACTCGGCTGGGTCAAAGTCCTGCCCAATCGCCTCAATAATTATTATCCGAAATATTGGCGCATAAAACATTTGTAGAGGTTTCAAAGAATTATCCCGAAGGGATTATGTCATTAACGTAGGACATCGTCCTATGAATTCGATCCAAAATTTTAAAATCTCCCCCCCAAACACTAATTTCGTCCTCCATAACAAGAGAACAATAAATATGAACTTCCAGACGATAAACCCTACTAACAACCGCATTGAGAAAAAGTACCGCCAACAAACATGGCGACAAGTACAAAAAGTGCTTCGAGAAGCAGAAAACGGCTTCGAACTCAATCGGAATAGTACCCTTGCCGCACGCTCCAAACAACTAAAAACAGTAGCAGATATACTAGAACGCCAAGTAGAAGATCATGCCCGTA
>JAHDHP010000349.1:3661-4924 GCA_020631245.1 Bacteroidota bacterium
CAACTAAAAACAGTAGCAGATATACTAGAACGCCAAGTAGAAGATCATGCCCGTATTATTAGTTTAGAAATGGGAAAACCTATAAAAGAGGCGAGGGGAGAGGTAAAAAAGTGTGTGTGGGTTTGTCGTTTTTATGCCGAAAATGCACAACAATTTTTACGAGACCAAACGATTAAAACAGAGAACACACAAAGCCTTGTAGCCTACAACCCACTAGGAATTGTGCTGTCCATTATGCCCTGGAATTTCCCCTATTGGCAAGTATTTCGCTTTGCAGCACCCGCCCTCATGGCTGGCAACGCTATTCTCCTTAAACATGCTCCCAATGTTCCCCAATGTGCAGAAGCCATTACCGATCTCATACAACAAGCCTTTCCCACTGCGGTATTTTCCAACCTCTATGTCAACCATCTTAAAATACAAGGGATTATCGAAGATCCGCGAGTACGTGCCGTCACCTTTACAGGAGGAGATGCAGCAGGTGCAAAAGTAGCCGCAACAGCAGGGCGAAGTATCAAAAAAACAGTCTTAGAATTAGGAGGAAGCGATCCTTTTATTGTACTAAGTGATGCCAACTTGAAGGAAGCAGCAAAGGCAGCCGTACAATCGCGCTTTCTAAATGCAGGACAAAGTTGTATTGCGGCAAAACGGCTCATCGTCGTCAAAAGTGTCGCCGACCATTTTATTGATTTACTCGATGCGACAATCAGCCAATTAAAAGTAGGCGACCCATTAGAGGAAGAGACAGAAGTAGGACCTTTAGCGCGTCGCGACTTACTAATGAACCTAGATAAACAAGTCCAAAAGTCCGTTCAAATGGGCGCAAAGACACTCTTAGGAGGGCGAGCAGTACGCAATAGTCGCGGCAATTTCTACGAACCCACCCTTATGATTAATGTTCAAAAAGGAATGCCCGCTTTCGAAGAAGAATTGTTCGGACCAGTAGCCGTGGTAATCATTGCAGAAGATGAAAAAGAAGCCATCCAATTAGCCAATGATACAGCTTATGGCTTAGGAGCTTCCATCTGGACACTAGATGCCAATAAAGGAATGCGCCTAGCAAGAGAAATACAAGCGGGTTGTGTCTTCATCAACTCAATGGTCTATTCCGATCCGCGTTTGCCCTTTGGTGGCATTAAAAAATCGGGCTATGGCCGAGAATTGTCGGAAGCAGGTATTCGAGAGTTTGTAAATGTGAAAACGGTAGTACGAAAGTAATTACCCTGCCACCCAATCAACATTCTTTGGATTTGCCCCCAATGT
>JAHDHP010000350.1:0-2589 GCA_020631245.1 Bacteroidota bacterium
TTGTTTGCGTAAGGGATAGAGGCGGTAGCTTGGTGAACTAGAAAGGTAGAGAGGCTATGCCTAGCAGGGCTGACAGCGGAAGACACTGCTAGGCATGAGTAGGGATAGTATGGGAAGTTTGAAGCTGAAAATGATGGGTTTTGTGCTTAGATGAGGCTCTTTTTGAGTTTCATAGCTGGAAGCTATGGGACGAAAAAAAGCCGAAATATAAGCTACAAAAGACACATTTTTTAAGCCAAGCCTCCCATACTATCCCTACTCGAAGCCGAACACCTTTTTTAGGAGGCAACTATTAGCCGAAAGCCCGACCAAGCGGCAGTGCTGCTGTTAGTTCATGTGTTATCGCCAGCGTCTTCGCTGGTGGACACATGGACTTGCAGTAGTATTGCCGCTTGGGTACGCCCTTAATAATTATTTTTTGATTTTAAATCGAAACGCAATGAAATGATATTAGAATATAGGCTATCTCCCACACGGTTGAGGCCAGTAAATGCATAGTCGATACTTAATTCCTTAATGCGAATACCTAAACCGAGATTGGGTTGGATACTGAAGACATTGCTGCCATCGGTATCATTGGTAAATTGTTGCATGTTATTGAATCCTGCACGTAGGTAGATAAATTGGTCGTAATTAAATTCTAAACCTAAGCGAGGGGCTATACTGGTGAAATTACTTTTGATGAGGGTATTTCTTTTTCCATCAAAGGTAAAGTCAAAGTCGAGGGCACTTAACAAACCAATTTTGTCGCTGATTTGCCAGTTATAGGCTCCTCCTACTATAAGGCGTGAGGCCGTCAGTTCGACGGTATTTATGGGTATGATATTGTCGTTGAGTTGAAGTATTTCTTTTTCTTCGGCAGTGAAGTTGTAGGCCCAGCTATTATATGAGACGGGAAAATCGCGCAATGTAACGCCTAGGGTTAAATCTTCACTAATGGCATATTGAGCACCGAGGTCGAGTCCTATTCCCCAGGCTCTTGCAAAGCTACCTGCTCGACGATGAATGAGTTTGGCATTGGCTCCTAATCGAATAGGGCCAAGTTCTTGAGCATAGGAGAAAAGAAATCCGTAGTCGGCAGAAGAGAAAGCAGATACATTGTCGTAATTAATGCTTCCATCGTCATTGACTAGGGCAAGGGTGTTGGGTATGTCGTCGATTCCAAAACGGAGGGCAGAAATACCGATGGTACGGCTATTGTCTGCAATAGGGATGGCGATACCGAGATAATCGTATTTGGAGATGCCTGCGAACCATTCGGCGTGCATGGCAGAAAATTGGGTGCTTTCGACACCATTTAATCCTGCGGGGTTCCAGTAACCAGCTGTTACATCATTTACAACTGCTGTTTGGGCATTTCCCATTCCGAGTGCTCTCGCACCAACTCCGAGGCTCAAAAATTCGTTACTATAGGTACGTACATTCTGAGCGGAAACAATTCCTGATTGTAAGAGTATAATGATAAATAGCAGTAAGCCTAAATTCTTTCGTTGCATGAAGGTTGAAGGTTTGGTGATTGAGGTGAGTTGGGTTATGTCTGTGTTCAAGATGCTAGAGCGAGTTAAAAGGTTGCGTACTGCAAAGTTACTTATTTTTTAGGCATCTATTCGTTTTCTTGTATTGATTAAAGTGTTAATTATACTACAATTAATAATTAAATAATGGCCACTTTACGACAGAACTATTTAATTTTACGACAATTATGTCCAATAGCCCTACAAAAAAGATATTATTTATCATAAATCCCATTGCTGGTGTTAAAGCAAAAGTGGATATTCCAGATCTTATTCATAAACATATAGATCGGAATAAATTAGAACCTCATATTCAATTTACAGAATACGCAGGACATGCGACAGTGCTTGCTGAAAAGGCAGTGAGTAATGGTTTTGCAATTGTGGTGGCCGTGGGCGGCGATGGGTCGGTCAATGAAGTGGCTAAAGCCTTAGTTGGAACGGAGGTTGCACTGGGTATATTGCCTGTTGGGTCGGGAAATGGGTTTGCGATTAAGGTGAATATTCCTAGGAACGTAAAAAAAGCGATTCTCGTTTTAAATGATTTACAGGAACAAATCATTGATGTGGGGAGTATGAATGGTCATTACTTTTTGAGTTGTGCAGGAGCAGGCTTTCAAGCAAATATTGTACATCAGTTTGCCGTTACTACTCGTAGAGGCTTTTGGGAGTATTTGCGTTTGTCGGTATTGAATTATTTTCAGTATACATCCAGTGAGTATTTGGTAAAGGCAAATGACCAAGAATGGCATTTACCTGCTTTTGTGTTGGATATGGGAAATTCGGGGCAATATGGCTATGGGATTGGTATTAGTCCTTTTTCTGATATCTCCGATGGTTGGCTAGAACTGACAATGGTTAAAGATTTTCCACGATGGAAATTTATTTATTTGGTTCCTTTGTTATTTTTAGGCTTAATTACCAAAAGCCAATTAACAACGATTGTGAAGGTGAAAGAGGCTGTTGTCGAAACGCCCGACTATATTCCTACGCAAATTGATGGCGATCCTGCGGCTGTGACAAAAGAGATGCGTTTTGCGATTCATGAGGCGCAGTTGAAGGTGATTGTGGCGAA
>JAHDHP010000350.1:2689-4917 GCA_020631245.1 Bacteroidota bacterium
TTCGTCGCACTTCGCACGTTCAATCGTCGCACGATTATTTGCACCTCGCATAATTAATAAATGCTATGTCAAAGAAAAAAAACAGACGAAATCGAGTAGATATTATATACTCTACTGATCCAGATTATGATTACGAATACGAAGAGGATCAAGAGGAGGCAACCTTAGAGCCTGCCCATCAAAAGTTGCGGGTGGTTTTGGATCGCAAGAAGCGAAGAGGGAAAACGGTTACTTTGGTAACGGGTTTTGTGGGTACTGCCGATGATTTGAAGGATTTGGGGAAGGTCCTAAAATCTAAGTGTGGAGTAGGAGGGAGTGCGAAAGATGGGGAGATTATGGTACAAGGAGATCACAAAAGTAGAGTCGTAGACCTCTTGAAAGATATGGGGTATTCGAAAACCAAGGGGGTATGAGTCAGGAAGGGACAGCGATAAAAGCGATTGTTTTTGACCTTGGAAATGTATTATTCGATATTGATTTTGAAATTGTATATCGTTATTGGGCGCATTATTCGAATCAGTCGGTCAAAAAAATAAAGCAACGCTTAGGACTATGGCATAAGTCGGAAATGGCTTTGCAATTTGAGCGCGGCTTAGTAGAAGAAGATGTATTTCGCCAATGGATTTCGAAGAAGATTGGCTATAATCTTAGTCCTGATTTGTATCGGGAAAGTTGGAATAGTCTATATCTTCCTTGCCATGAAGGAATGAGTCCTTTATTGGCGGCTTTACAAGCGAATTACCGCATTGTTGGTTTGAGTAATACGAATTATACCCACCAGCAATCGTGGGAAGTTTTATACAAGCCTCAATTGACGTATTTCGAAAAGGTGTTTTGTTCGCATGAATTACAGGAGGTCAAACCTGATCGGGCGATTTATTTGCCTGTGATTGATTATTTGGGCTTACCTTCGGCAGCCTGCGTATTTTTGGACGATAAGTTGGAAAATGTGGAGGGAGCGAAGGCGGTTGGGATGCAGTCGTTTCAGGTGTTGAGTTTTGAGCAGATGAAGGAAGATTTGACATCCCTCCTGTAGAGACGTAGCGTGCTACGTCTCACGTAAGGGCGTTGAAAGTAAAAAGCCCATCAGAAGAGATTACATATAGCATATGTAGGGGTAGACCTGTGTGTCTACCCTTTTGTAGGTATAAGCCTTTGTTTAACCTTCATTAAAAAAAACAAAAATAGCGCGAATACGAAAGTATTCGCGCTATCATTTTCAATAAGATAATTTAAGAATTACTCCCCATGCATTTTAGCTTTCTTCGCCAATAACACTTCTTCCGTTTCCTCATTATCAGGATCAGGTACACAACAATCGACTGGACAAACAGCCGCGCATTGAGGTTCCTCGTGGAATCCCATACATTCGGTACATTTATCGGGGACGATATAGTAATAATCTTCTTCGATAGGAGCTTGTTGTGCGTCCACGTCCAATTCGGAGCCATCCATCAGTTTCATCGTTCCTGTAACGCTGGTGCCATCAGTGACCGCCCATTCTACACCTCCTTCATAAATTGCATTATTGGGGCATTCTGGCTCACAAGCCCCACAGTTAATGCATTCGTCAGTAATTATAATTGCCATAATTCAATAATTTCAATTTAATGGATAACAGTTGAATGACTGTTTTTGTTGGCTCGCAAAATAAGTAATGATTATTATAATTGCAAATAAAACCGAATTGATTCAAATTCGTATCTTTGCCCCTCAATAAAAATCCACATGTTAAGCTTATCCCAACGTATCAACCTTCTCGTTGCACTAGGGCAAGAAATTGCCAAGCGACCTGCCATTTTGCAAAAAGCCACTGTACAGGCTTATCTCAAAAATCCTTGGTTTACCACCGATAGTATCAATCAAGCACTTGATGCGATTACGCAAAAAATGCTCCAAAAGGAACAATTGGAGGAATGGCTTGCTGCTTATGAATTACCCGCCGAAAATGTAAACCCACAGACTGTAGGACTCGTGATGGCAGGAAATATTCCTTTGGTAGGCTTTCATGATATGCTGTCTGTCTTTGTAACTGGCCATATCGCACAAATAAAAGTCTCGCAGAAAGATAAGGTATTACCCCAAGCGATTATTGACTTACTCTATGAAATTGATCCGCGTAGTAAAGATTATTTTGTGATCACCGAACGCTTGAAGGATTTTGATGCGGTCATTGCGACAGGGAGTAATAATAGCTCTCGTTACTTCGATTATTATTTTGGCAAGTA
>JAHDHP010000351.1 GCA_020631245.1 Bacteroidota bacterium
TTGAATTGTTGAGTTGTTGAGTTGTTGAGTTGTAAAAAGTACAGCTTTCAAATTATAAAATTGATAAACTCGTGTAGTTCTTCTTGGTATTCGAGGCGATTGATCCATTCTTTAGGGAAGGATTCGATGCCATTGTAGGCTCCTGCAAAACCGCCTGCGATACAGGCTAAAGAATCGGAATCGCCTTTGGTGTTGACGGCTCGACGTAAGATACTGACACTTTTGTCGGGGTAGTATAAAAAGCAAAGGAGGGCGGTGGCGAAGGCTTCTTCTGCAATCCATCCTTCACCTGTGTAATCACATGGGTCTTCGCCCTTATCTGCAGTAGGTAATACTTTTTGAATGCGTTGGAGAAGGGCAATGCATTCTTCCCAACCTCGTTGAATGAATGCTTGTGGGTTTTCGACTCCTGGGCGTTGCCAGATATCTCTTAAAAACTCTTGATGATAAATAGTCTTTTGTGATTCTGCGTATTTTACCAGGTTATCAAGCAATTGTTCTGGCTCAAGTCCTTCTAAAATGCGAACAAGTGTGATGGCAGTGAGATCGGAGGCAGCTAGTGCTGTTGGGTGTGCGTGAGTAATCGCTGCTTGGAATTGTGCCCATTTAGCAATGTCGGCATCGGTAATGGAGGGATGTTTGAATTTTAGGAGTGCAACGGGAAAAACGCGCATATTGGCTCCACATCCTTTGGAATTGAGGTTGGTGGCTGCTTCCCATTTGATGCCTGTTTCGAGCTTTTCACAAGAACCTAAACAGGTCATTCCGGGGGCACGATTGTTTTGAGGGTCGTGATACCATTTGATAAATTCTGATCGTAAGCTTGTTTCTAAATCGGTGGGAGTGATGATATTATTTTTCCAAGCGCGCATGAGGGCTTTACCGACTGCAATTCCCATTTGCGTATCGTCGGTTACTTTGATAGGATAGCCAAGTGGTTCTATTAAGCCGTTGAAACCATAAGTACTTTGAATTTCTGCTACTTTCATAAATTCGGTTGGGTATCCGAATCCATCTCCTAGTGCTGCTCCTAACCAAGCTCCTTTTATCTTCTCTTTTAACATACTATTATTCTTTTTCCAACACTATTTGTTGGTTCATCTTGCTGACAATCATATTAAAATAACGCCGAAGTTGGGCGTATTCACTAGGGCTGTATACTGCTTTTTTGAAGCTATATTCTCCCATCACTTCTACATCGTTTTCATTTTCTTTGATACCAATTTCAATTTTAATCATCTTATCTTCTAGTTCGTAAGGCTTGGGTAAACTTAGTACTTTATAACCTTCAGGAATTTCTACATTAGCGTTGAATTTATTGACACGAGAGTAAATAAAATCAACAGGATAGTTTCGAGTTTTTTGACGTAATTCATTGGTTTGTAAAGGCAAATTTAAAAAGGGCGATATTAGTAATTTGTCCTCGATTTGCTCGATTTTGGTTTCTGTTTTTAGAGACATGGTATAGGCTTGGTCTCTTTTTTCAAAATTGGCTGTTTCGAGACTTACTATTTTTGTTGGGCTATCTTCTGCTAGTAATTCATCTATTAATTTTTGGGATTCGTTTTTAAAGTAATTTTTATAGGCATAGGCTTCATATTCGGTTGTTTGAATGTCTACAACTCCCTGAGTGATTAGCTTTTCTGGGTTAATTTCTAGCTGTATAGTTCGCTTATTGATTGATTTTACATTGTTGGTCAATGGTTGCCATTTGACCTCTTTTGTACCTACAATTAAGCCTTTTTCATTGATGCATCTCAGGGGCATTCGATTGTATTCGAGTAAGGGTTCTGTACCTTCGGTTAGGAAGGTATTATCTCCTGTATTAACAAGCGCAATTACGTAGTTAAAGAAATGATCGAAGGGGTAATCGATTTGTATTTTGCCATGATCGCGCGTACTAATAATAACAGGTTTCACATCGATATCTGCCCCCTCTAAGAGGGCAATTAGAAAGAGGTTGATGTCGGCGGCACTTCCAGATTTTTGTGTCACTAATTCTTTAGGAGACTTGGAAGCATATTTTCCATAAAAGCCATTCCAACTGAAGTTTCCTCGTACATAGTCGATAATTTCTTTGCTTTTTTCTTCTTGGTTTTTACCTTTTAGATTCAATTCAGAATCAATAATTTTCTGTGCGTATTTTTTACTTTTCTTAATATACTTTCCGAATTTTTCTTCTTTTAAAAGGCGTTCATTTAATTTTTCCCAAGTCGTAATAATTTCTTTTGTACCTCCATAAGGGCTGTTAAGTTTAGACAATTGAAAATCCATTCGTTGGAGGTAATCATTGGAGGAAGTGATATAGGATTCGTCTTTGAATGCAGGCACTTCTAACATGATATAGGTGTGTATCATTTCTTGAAATTCAATACCTGAGCCTACATTTCTCCCTAAGCTATTAATGATATTACCCAATACTCGTTTTTCTTTTTTGGGATACGATTTTTTAAAATCAAACTTTTGAATTCCTTGTGCGATAAATACATATTCGTAGAATGGGAGTAAGTGAACAGTATACTGGCTATATACGGTAGGTATTCGATCTTGGAAAGTCCAATCGGGAAGGTTGAAGTGAAAAGGTGTTTCTAAGACATAACGGTATTCGATAATTGCTCCTTCTTTTACTTCTGGAAAAACAAACTTTTTTACCCGCCATTTTTCGCTTAGTTTCTCTTCATATATTGATTTTTGGTCGAGTGCTTTTTTAGTCCATTTTCCATTTTCTTCTAGATAGGTATATGCTTCGATACCATATACTTTTTCAGTTCTGTCATTTCCTTCTGTATAGAAAGGGATACTTACTTCTGCATATTTACTTCCTGTTCGATCTAATATTTTGATTCGTTTACTGTGAGTAAATCGAATTTCGTATCCATCTTCGGTATCGAAGAAAATAGACTCTCCAATATCATATAGTACCACTGCTTCTGCCGATTCATCATTTTTGTATTGGGTGAGGGCACGTTCTTCATCACTGATAACTCCAAACTCTTTAGAATATTCTTGCGCCAAAGAAATTTGCCACCATAAAAACAAACAAATTGATAAGTAGTATTTCATCGTTTACATGGGTTTTAATAATATAGATGTCTGTTGTTCTTTATCTGTAATCGTTTCCATAAATTCATAAAAGTCAGGATATTCTTCTACTGAATAATCATTTCTATATAATTGAAAGTATTTCAATACTTCAATTTGAAAGTCGTTTTTATTATAACGATACTCGACAATGTATTTCCCATAAGTTGTTTTTATTTCTTCTTTAGGGGGTAAAGTTGGCATATAATCCTTCATAAATGGTAAGGTATATACTATATAGTCGCTAATATTGATTGGATAGTTGATTTGGACTCCTGATTTTCTTTTTTCAGGAGCTTCAAATGTAGGGATCTTTAATTGAATAGGCTTAAAAGTAAGTATCTCTCCTACTTTCTTCAGTTGATTTTGCAAACTTAAGTTAATGTCTAATTTTAGTTGTGCTTGGTCTCGGTTTTTTTGTTCGTATTTCCAATCTTGAATCTCATAATTATTGATGGTTAGTAAAGTTTCAATAAAATCTTTTTGCTCCTTTTCTTTGAGATTGAATCGTGCATATTGTGCTTCTTCAAATTGTTTGCCTTGTATAAACTTGGTAATAGAAGCGGTACTTTCTTTATACTTATTGAGAGTAAAATAATACCGATTTTCTTCTAAGACATCATTACTTTCTAGCGACGGTGTTTTTACCAATTGACTAGCATCACTATCAACTTGTAAGGCGTAACGATTTTGGGTAAAGGTACCGAGGTAATTAAAGGGTAAATAATTACTAGTATTTTCCAACCATATCGTATCATTCTCTAAAGGTACACTCAGAATAACATGATTAAATTGCTGACTCGGTAGGTCAGGGTTAATACGTACTGGGTTTTCACCTGCATAAACAGTTGTATAATGAGATTCGATTCCTACTTCTTCTAATAAAGCCTTCATATAAACGGTTAGTGCTTTACAATCTCCATATTTCTTATCACATACATAGCTGGCTGGATATGGTTTTAGCCCTCCAATATCAATTGCTACATTGATGTATCGGGTATTGTCTTGTAAGTAGTGATAGAGGGTTCGAATTTTTTCTTTAGGATCTTTGATCCCATCTACTAATTTTTTGACCTTTATTTGTTCCGAGAGGGTCAAGGTATTCGTTCCTTTATTAAGTAGATTTTGCCAATCTCCATAGCTTTTCCAAGTAGTTGCATCTCCTTTTTCTCCATATTCAAATTGCTGCGATACTATTGTCACATGTGGGATTAACTCTTGTAATGGAGGAGATAATACTTCTTCTTTAATAGGTTTTATAGACTCAAGTTTCCAGTGGTGAGTAATGGTACTATTTTCTTTATTTTTGGAGTAAGTCAAATCATCACTCACCTCCATTTTCACGTTATAATCTGTGGGTAAAACTACTTTTAAAGAGGCATTTCTAGTGGCAGCATTTTCAACGAGCGGATACCAATTAGCTACATAAATAAACTCATTTCTAGTTTGGCGATACCGATACCGAATTTGATAAGGGTAACTATTCCATTTGAGTTTAAATTCCTTCACAAAATTATCATCATAAAAACTACTGCTACTAATATCATTACGAGTGATAATTTCCTTCTTCTTCAGCTTTCGTAACACATTACTTTGTTCATCTAAAATGACTGCCTCTAAAATCTCTACTTTATCATTTTTGTGATAAGGTATTTCAATATCTGAAATCCAATCAAATTGTTTGTGATTGATTTGAATAAGAAATGATCGCTCAATAATCTGTTTCCCCTTTTCGATTTTAATAATAGTCGAATAATCTATAATTTCATTTCCAGGTTTTTGTCCCAATAAAGGGCTTGAAAAATAAAGGAAACACAGAAAAAAATGACAGCAG
>JAHDHP010000352.1 GCA_020631245.1 Bacteroidota bacterium
CTTATGCGTAACGTTGTTGACTTGTTGAAGAAGCAGTACTTCTGATAGCAACTACACCAATAATCATAACCAACAATCCTAAGATAATTAGTCCCCATTCTGATAAGGTAGGGATCGGTTCACTTGGACCAATCATAATGTCTCTACCACGCATACTATTACCTCGTATAGCCCCATCAGGACAAGTTGCAGTATGAATATTGGTATATACTTCATTATTTCTAAACATTACAGAATTAGCAGTCATAAAAGGCATCGCATCATTTTCTGTCCAATACCCATAAGCAGCTACATTATTAAAATTAGCAAAGGAAGGCCCTAGATCGAAAATAACACCACCATTCATTCCAGGAGCCGCATTGTGAAAATGGGCTGCGGCAATTGATTCTCCGATATCACTAACCACCATCATGTAGTGTGCATTCGATTGGTCTCTATCAATTGTCACCATTCCGACACCAGTTCCCATACAAGCAGAAGGTGGCACTTCATTTTGAGCAGCGAAATCATACACATATCCTTCGCGAGAAAGCTTATAAATTTGTCCACGTATTTCACCATTCGGATTGGCATCTGTATGAATATTGATATAATACCCTCCACTCAAAAATTTATTTAGCGAGGCAATACCTTGTAATGGTAACTGCCCGATAATTTCATTTCCATTTAATAAAGGTCCAAGATCATAAACAACTGGTCCAGCATTACCTGCTGTTCCTTCATGAATATGCGCACCTGTAATTGGCCCTGATAAACCATCAATAATTGCATGTACAGTAATAGTCGTTAAATCATAATCAACATTTACAGTTCCCAAAGAAAAAGCAGTACTAGAAGTACCTGCTTGTGCGCTATTGATAAACGCATCGAAATGTAATGCTGACTGTAATGTTAGTTGATCACGAATTTCACCATTAGGATTGGCTGCGGTATGAATATTAATATACACATTACCTGCTCTAATATCAGCGGCATAGGCAGAAGGATCAACTACTGCATTGATAACAGAACCACCTACCACAAAAGGAGTAAGGTCTTCAATTACGCCACCAGTCGCACCTGCGGCTCCCAGATGTAAATGAGCACCTGTAATAGGTCCACTCAAACCATCAGTTGACACATTGATTTCTAGTTTATACCCAGCCTTTGAAAGATTGAAAGAACCCCATCCTAAAGCACTGGTACTTACTGCAGGCACTTCATTGCTACCTTTTAAATAAGCAGTGTAACGAAAATCCGTTTCATGCACTAATTGAGCGCGAATCTCTCCATTAGGGTTCGCAGCAGTATGCGCATTCAAATAATACTCTCCATTAAGAAACTTAGCTCTTTGGGCAGTGGTGAGGCTTGTAAGTGTTGTTTGAACTCTATTACCATTAATAAAAGGAGATAAATCGAAAGCAACAGGTCCATTAGTTCCAGCAATACCGTCATGTATATGAATGCCCGTTAATGGGCCACTCAAATCTGTTAATGCAATATCTACTAGTACATCCTGCTTATTCATGCTCATTGTAAAAACTCCTAGTCCTTGCGCATTAGTAACTACGGCAGGTACTTCATTATTTCCATTCATGCGGGCAGTAATTTGGATACTGGAAGACAAATGGTCTGCAAATATGAAGAAAGTATTTGCCAGCATAAAGAAAATAAGTAAAGTAAGGCGTTTGATTCTTTTCATTATAAATGTATTTAAAGATTAAAAAACTTTGGAAATAACAGAGCTTCTCCAAATACATACGAGTATGAACAAACGTTTGGATTTCTAAAAGAGTTTTTTTTTATGAAGTAACTACAATATTTTTGTGTTGCATAGATCGAAGCACCCAATAAAGCCAAAAAGAGATGATAGCAACCAAAAAAATGACTTGCCATACATCAACATGCATAAAATCAAAAATACTTGGCACATATCGTCCAATTAAAAACAAAGATAATATTCTAAATAAATTTAATAACAAAAATAAACTTGTACCAATTAATATACCTTTCAATTTCAACTTATAAGACATCGGAAAAACAGCAAATGCAATAGCTAATAAAGCAATGGCTTCTAAGCTGTCACATCCTTTGGCAATATTTACAGAAAAATCTACGGATGCTAACTTTAGCCCTTGCACATAGGTCTCTTGCCCTAATATATTTAGAAAAAAACTAGCAACAACAGCAAAGCCATGATTAATAGGCTCAAAAAGATGCTCTCTAAAAAAATCAGTAGAAAAGAGATAGTAAAAAAACATAATACCAGTTAAGAAAAAGAAGATAAACTTTTTACTTGTCGGTTCAATTTTTCTTTGTTTTGCTTTCTTAATCTTTCTTCTTTTTTCCTTTTTTCCTTTGTTTTGTTTTTTATTTTTAGCCATCGTTTTTGTTTTGCGTGAGGGATAGTAGTGGTAGCTTGGCGAAGTAGAAGCCTTATGACGCTTCGACTAGCAGGGCTGACAGCAGGAAGACACTGCTAGACGTGTAGCGGAATAGACTTTCTACGAGCCAACTACAAGCGGATAGCCCGACCCTCATTCGAAAATCAACTTGGCAGGTTTCCGAAAAGAGCCATATATTCTAAATGACGTAATTCTTTAAACCTGATAAGTCTTGATTTTCGAATGGGGGACACGCCATAAGTCATGAAATTAAGAAAAGTGCATATTATTCAAACATATCAGATTTAGGGCTATCATTAACTTTCAGGATAGCTCTTATTTATAGGAGTGCAAGACTTTCACTTTTACCTTGTTTATAAATGCCACATCTTAGAGACTGTCTTGATTTTAGAATTGGAGCTGAAAAAGTCAGATTTTTGGTTCTAATGTAGGCTTTTTTGAGGCACATAGCAGGGCTACGTACCGAAAAAAAGGTATAATTAGGGGCGAAAAGATGCTTTTTCTAAGTCTGATTGTAAAATCAAGACAGTCTCTTACATCGCGAGCCTCACTTGAAACAGTATTAGGCAGCCACTCGTTGTAAGATAATTTTACAAGGAAGATTTGAAGTAACAACAACATGATGACTTATATGCAATGGGATAGCTAAATAATCACCTGGATTTAGTTGATGCTTGACTTCTCCAATGGTAATATCACAAGACCCCTCAACAATCAAAAATCGCTCATGTTCTTTAGTATGTATTTCTGGAGGTGCGCCATATCTAAGCCATACAATTGCTGTTAACTTCTCTGGCTCATCTGCAATAATTTTTGCATACATAGCATCAAAATCATCAGGTGCCCTCATATCAGATCTATTAAGCCATTCCTCGAAATCATTTACGTTACTAGTAGTCCTTAATAAAGGAGGAGAACAAGGAATTTCCCCACTTTTAATACGTTCAATATAATCAATAGTCGCCATCAAAAGCGGTTTAACCGATCCATGTGGAGGAATAGCATAAGCGTTTGCTACTTCAAACAAAGCATATTCAATTTCCCTAATATCTTCTTTAAGAGTGGGATATGTTAAGATTGCATTTTCCACGATTGTTAATTCTTCTTCTTCTAAACTACCAATCACGTACAATTCTAGTAAACCCGAGCCTCTAATTTCGTTAATAGTCATAATGATACGATGAACAAAAAGGTTAATAACAAAATGAATCCTTGTATAAATCGTTTATCTACTTTTAATTTTCGCCTTAGTTCTGTAATTGCAAATCGCAAACGAGTTTTTACTGTTCCTTCTGGAATACCTAATAATTTAGCAGTATCCTTATGTGTATTACCTTGTAAATAAACACTAGATAATACCTGTTTATATTTCTCTTCTAACCCTTCTATAATTTGCTCTACATCCATCAAATTAGTATCAATATTACACTCACTAACTTTATGTACGGTAGAATCCAGTAATTCAGTTTTTTTTTGCTGTTTAAAAGTTCTTAAACGCACTCTGTCAAAAGCAGCATTACGCGCAATCCTACTCATCCATGTAAATAAAGAAGATTTTTTTTCGTCATAACTATCAATACTATTCCATATTTTTAAAAAAGTTTCTTGTAATACTTCCTCTGCTATTACTTCTGATTTTACAATTCTAAAAATAATACCATTTAATACAGGGGCATAATGGTCATATAAGATAGATAATCCTTTCTCCTCTCTATTTTTAATAAGACTTATAGCTTTTGAAATATCCATGATTAAGTACAGTCTATGATAAAGTCAAGTAGAAATGGGTATAAAGTAATCAATAACTCTATTTAATTAACTACTATACAGCTAAATAAAGGCAACAGTTCTAATAAATAGAATTCATCATTTCTCATCATTTCTCTTATTTTTTTAATCGCTATACGTATCCGCGTTTTGACGGTTCCTAACGGTAATTTTAATTTTATAGCAGCCTCTTTTTGTGTATAACCTTCTATATATACAGTATATAAAACAACTTTATACTTTAGCTCTAAATGATTTAATATTAAGGTAACATCTATTTTATCAGTATTCTCTAGTAATATACTTCTTTTATAAACATCATTATCATCAATTGGCTGCAATTTTCGCTGTATGTCAAATGAAGACAAGCGATAGTGATCAATAGCAGTATTTCTGGCAATCCTACTTATCCACGTAAATAAAGAAGATTTTTTTTCGTCATAACTCCCAATATTATTCCATATTTTTAAAAAAGTTTCTTGTAATATTTCCTCTGCTATGACCTCTGATTTTACAATAGAAATAATTATTCCATTTAATACAGGTGCGTAAATATCATATAAGATAGATAATCCCTTTTCATTTCTATTTTTAATAAACGTTA
This sequence comes from Bacteroidota bacterium, assembly GCA_020631245.1. Classification (GTDB taxonomy): domain Bacteria; phylum Bacteroidota; class Bacteroidia; order Chitinophagales; family UBA2359; genus JAHDHP01. Next base: position 4,756 of record JAHDHP010000352.1, read on the forward strand.
TGATTTGTCTATCATTCATTAAAAATCCATTAACACTACTGTAAATAAAAACACAATATGCTAAATATAGTTATAATTTAGGCTATTCCAAAATCCGTACTTCCCCACGTTCCCCATCCAACTCCACCCAATCACCCGTC
>JAHDHP010000353.1 GCA_020631245.1 Bacteroidota bacterium
ATCCAGAATATTTTCACAAGGTGGTGGATTGTCAATATGCTTGCCCCGCCCATACACCTGTTCCAGAGTATATTCGACTTATTGCAGCGGAAAAATACACCGAAGCATATATGATTAATTGGGAGTCAAATGTATTTCCGGGTGTGCTTGGTCGTACCTGTGACCGCCCTTGTGAACCTGCCTGTCGTCGTGGACGGGTAGAGGAGGAACCCGTTGCTATCTGCCGTTTGAAACGAGTGGCAGCCGATAATAAAGGGGCTGTAAAACATCTAATGCCACAAGGACCTTTTACGCCCAACGGTAAAAAAATCGCTTTAATTGGAGGTGGCCCTGCTTCCTTGACTGTTGCTCGCGATTTGGCTCCACTAGGCTATGAAATTCATTTGTATGATGAATGGAAAAAGGGAGGAGGGATGATGCGAACTCAAATTCCTGCTTTTCGATTGCCAGAAGAAGTATTGGACGAAGAAGTCAACTATATTTTAGATATGGGAGTGCATACACATTTTAATACCTATGTGGCAAGTATGAAGGAGGTGTTAGATAAAGATTATGATGCTGTTTTTGTAGGAACAGGCGCACCGAAGGGAAGAGCCTTGAGATTGCCTGGTTATGAAGAAGGTCAAACCAATATCCATATTGGAATTGAATTTTTAGCGAATGTGGCTTTTGAACATACCGATAAAATTGGTAAAAAAGTAATCGTATTGGGCGGAGGTAATACAGCAATGGATTGTTGCCGTACTTCGAAGCGATTGGGTGGTCATGAAGTGACCGTTGTGGTGCGTAGTCCACGCAAAGATATGAAAGCATCAGCTTGGGAAATTACAGATGCTGAACGAGAAGATATTGTGATCTTAAATAATATGCCTCCCAAAGAGTATGTCGTAGAAAATGGAAAATTGAAGGGAGTGATTTTCAAAAAGGTGCGAGCCGAGTATGATGAAAATGGAAAACGTAGTTTGATTGATACAGGGGAACCTGATGTGTTTATTGAAGCTGATGATGTGATTATTGCTATTGGGCAAGACAATGCGTTTCCGTGGGTTGAAAGAGATTTAGGCATTGAGTTTGGTAAATGGGATATTCCTGTATTAGACAAAACAACCTTCCAATCTACTTTGCCCAATGTCTTTTTTGGTGGTGATGCAGCTTTTGGCCCCGAAAATGTGATTACAGCCGTTGCACATGGACACCAAGCCGCTATATCCATTGACCTTTTCTGCCAACAGGAAGAACTTTCCAACCGCCCACCACCAATGACCAATTTGGTGAGCCAAAAAATGGGCATCCACGAATGGACGTATGACAACTTTATTGCCATAGATGAACGCTATGAAGTGCCACATGAGGATAAAACGATCTCCCTAAAAGATCGAAAAATTGAAGTAGAGCTAGGCTTTGACCAAAAAGTAGGCTTCAAAGAGGCACAACGCTGCTTAAATTGTGATGTGCAAACCGTCTTTACCACCAATTTATGTATCGAATGTGATGCCTGTACCGATGTTTGCCCTACTGATTGTATCACCTTCACCAAAAACGGAGAAGAAGAGGAACTACGCACGCGTTTGAATGCGCCTGCCCTCAATTTGACACAAGACCTTTATGTCTCAGATATACTACCTACCAAGCGAGTCATGGTCAAAGATGAAGATGTGTGTTTACATTGTGGACTTTGTGCCGAGCGTTGCCCTACTGCGGCTTGGGACATGAAGAAATACTTATATAATACGCCTAAAACCTATAACTTTAATGAAACAGGAAGTTGTTGTCAATGATTGTGTCATTCGTTTTTCGAATGTGAATGGAACGGGTTCGGCATCTGCCAATGAGATGTTTGCCAAATCTATTTTTAGAATGGGAATACCTGTTACTCCTAAAAATATTTTCCCTTCTAATATACAAGGCTTGCCAACTTGGTATGAGGTGCGAGTTAGTGAAAAAGGCTATTTAGGAAGACGTGATGGGATTGATTTGTTAGTGGGTGTCAATCCACAAACCCTCAAACGAGATATTAATAGCATCCGATCAGGGGGCTATTTTGTATATGATAGTAGTAAAAAACTACATGAAGAGTATATACGTGCAGATATTCACTATATAGGGATTCCAATGATTCAACTGGCGATGGAACATTATGCCAAACCGCGCCTACAACAATTATTGAAAAATATCATCTATGTAGGAGCAGTGGCTACTTTATTGGATATAGAAATAGAGACCTTGAAACAGGTCATTGCCGAGCAGTTTGCAAAGAAACCCAAACTCATTCCCGCCAATTACCAAGCTTTAGAGCTTGGCATTAATTACGTGACAGAAAACCTTGCGTATCCTTTAAATATTCGCCTAAAAAGAACAGATAATGTAGGAGATGCCATTATGATTGATGGAAATACTGCTTGTGCATTAGGAGCCATTTATGCAGGAGCTACCCTAATGGCTTGGTATCCCATTACTCCCTCTACCTCTATTGCAAAAGCTTTCGAAACCTACTGCAAAAAAATGCGGATGGATGCCGAAACGGGCAAAAAGAAATATGCCTTTGTACAAGCAGAAGACGAACTAGCGGCTATTGGAATGGTCATTGGCGGGAGTTGGAATGGCGCGCGTTCTTTTACTGCCACCAGTGGCGCAGGAGTTTCGCTCATGAATGAGTTTATTGGCTTATCTTATTTTGCCGAGATTCCAGTCGTATTAATTAATGTAGAGCGTGGAGGTCCTTCTACTGGAATGCCAACGCGTACCCAACAAGCAGATATTATCTCTTCTGCTTATGCCTCACATGGAGATACCAAACATGTCCTATTATTTCCAAGTACCCCCGCCGAATGTTTTGAACATACTGTTCGATGTTTCGATTTAGCAGATCGCTTACAAACAACCGTGATGTTGATTTCTGACCTTGATCTGGGAATGAACAATCACTTGTCTCCTCCTTTAAAATGGGACGATGCACGTAAATATGATTTAGGAAAAGTCTTATCAGCCGAAGACTTAGAAGAAATGACCGAACCCTTTGGGAGATACTTAGACGTAGATGGTGATGCCATTCCCTACCGCACTATTCCTGGAACACACCCCACATTAGGCTCTTTTTTTACACGGGGTACCTCGCACGATGAATATGCCAAATACTCTGAGTTACCAGAAGTGTATTTGCGAAATGTAGACCGTCTAGCACAAAAATGGGAAACGGCAAAAACACTCGTTCCGCCTCCTGAATTTTACCAGAAAGAAAATAAAAATAGCATCGGACTCCTTTTTTTCGGAACAACTGTCTATGCAGCCATTGAAGCAATGGATATGTTAAAGGAAGAGGGAGTACAATTGGATGCGATGCGGGTCAAAGCCTTTCCTTTTCACCAAGAGGTCGAAGACTTTATTACTGCACATGAACAACTCATTGTCGTTGAGCAAAACCGAGATGCACAATTTCGAACCCTTCTGATCAATGAGCTAGAGCTAAATCCAGATCGCTTATTATCGGTCTTAAATTACGATGGCACACCGATTACCGCCCATCATATTACCAAACATATCAAAAGTAAGTTGGTAGCTACATCTTAAAACTAGAATAGTATAATTATGTCTTATGATAAACCAAAATTTCACCACCCGCTCCTAAAGAAAAACAAAGTAGGGTATATCAAAACCGATTATGAAGGCGTGATTTCTACCCTTTGTGCTGGTTGTGGACACGATTCTATTAGTGGTGCTATTGTACAAGCCTGCTACGAAATTTCCCTAGAGCCACACAAATTAGCGAAACTATCAGGTATTGGTTGTTCTTCCAAAACGCCTACCTATTTTTTAAGTAATTCTCATGGCTTCAACTCTGTACATGGACGGATGCCATCTATTACCACAGGTGCGAATATGGCCAATCGAGATCTAATTTATTTAGGTGTATCGGGCGATGGAGATACCGCTTCTATTGGAATGGGACAATTTGTACACGCCATCCGTCGGAATCTGAACATGGTCTATATTGTGATGAACAATGGTTGTTATGGACTTACCAAAGGGCAAGATTCTGCAACCGCCGATTTTGGTTCTATTAGCAAAGCGGGTTCCGACAATCCCTACCAAGCTATCGACCTTGTTGGTTTAGCCCTCGAACTAAATGCGACTTTCGTCGGACGAAGTTTTTCAGGTGATAAATCACAACTTGTACCCATGATTAAAGCAGCAATGGCACATCCGGGTTTCGCTTTTTTAGATGTTATTTCGCCTTGCGTCACCTTCAACAATAATGCAGGTTCTACCAAATCCTATTCACATGTAAGAGAACATATCGAATCGACATCTATCTTCGATTTTGTCCCTCATGAGGAAGAAATTACCATTGATTATCCCGAAGGTGAATCGGCCGAATTAGCATTATTTGATGGCTCTAAAATCCACCTCAGCAAACTTGCCCCCAATTGGAATCCAACCGATCGCTTTTCTGCGGTAAATCGGCTACATGATGCCAAAGCACGCGGGCAAATTCTAACAGGTTTACTATACATCAATACCGATGATCAAGATTTACACGGCAAACTCAATACCGTTGATAAACCCTTAAATCAACTAACACAAGAGGAGTTATGTCCAGGAAGTGAAGCATTGGAAGAAGTCAACGCTAGTTTTCGATAAAGGGTTTACGATGGAACGATTTATGATAAACGATAGAGCGATAATCACGCTATCATCCAATCATCCAATCACCCAATCATCATATACTGGGCGTGTCCTTTTTTCGCCTTTTTTGCCCGTTCTTATGTTGATGTATGAACTTCAGGCAAAAAAGGCGAAAAAAGGTCAGGCTATCCGCTTGTAGTTGGCTTTTATGTGC
>JAHDHP010000354.1 GCA_020631245.1 Bacteroidota bacterium
AGGTAATGTCCTGCCGACCAACTAAAGTTTTCAGCTACCAAACCAGCACCGGTTATTGGGTTATAATTTTCTCGAATGGATTTGCCTTTGCCTAATACACCTTCGGCATTGTGAAGTAGTTTATGGGTAGCTGCATAAGCTTCTTTATGGAAGCCATAATTATGTAAACCAACAACTCCAAAATAAGATTGATCGAGCCAGTTTGGTCCTCGCCAATAGCCATCTTGGGGCGTAAATTTAGGATGAGCAGCACTCAAAGTTTGAAAAGGGACTTTGGTATTAAAAAGGTCCTCGTTCATCATATTTTTCTTCACTGCTTCTGCTTGATCTATTGCCGCAACTTGTGCCCAAAGCGGAATCCAGCCCTCGCATCCCATTACTTTGATGAAACTATTATCCTCGATATGGGTATCATAAAACCAGCCCGTTTGTGGATCGAAAAATTGCTTTTGAATCTTTTTTTGTAGGACTTCTGCTTCTTGCTGGAATTGCTCTAATTCCTTCGTCTTTGCAAGAATCTTCGCTATTTTTTGAAGATAGATTTTCTCCACATAGAGGTAACAATTGAGATCGACACTTTCTTGATTGAGTGAATAAGCCGAATCTGAATTTTTCAAGATTTTACTATCATCAAATCGTACGGCATTGTCCATTCCACTTTCCCATTTGGCGGCTTCTAGTGTGCCATCGGTACAGCCGTATTCACATAGTCCGTTTTTGTTGTGATCGCGCTCTTTATACCACCAACGATGCTGTTTGACGATTTTAGGATACATTTCTCGAAGGAATAAAGAGTCTTGATCTTGTTCGTAGATATTCCAAACCGCCCAAGCAGAAAGAGGTGGTTTAGTATTGCGGTTGTTATGCTTTTCGATAGTAGTGTCTCTAAACACACAATCGGAGATAAAACCATTTTCTTGTTGGAAATCATACATAGCTCGTACTTGCTCTTTAGCCAGTGTGGGATCGTATTTGGATAGGGCAACAGCATGTTTCCAGCTATCCCAAGCCCAAAATCCGTGAAACCAGTTTTTGTGATAACTTGGAAAAAGTCCACTATGACTTAATTCACCTGCTGGAATACGCCAATTATTTTGTAGTGTCATCACTGTTTTAGCTAATAAGTCCACATAAATCGAGTCCTGCCATTGGGGGTTGAGTTGTTTTTGTAGGTGTTCTAACTGCTCTTGTTTTTCTTTTTTACGTGCTTCGAAAAAGGTAGTAGATAATTCGGGTAAGAAGGCTAGTTTTTCGAGTTCTTCATCTTCTTCGTATTCGGGAAAGATAAAACTATGGGTTAATAAGAGTTTCTTTGTGCGTTTAGGAGGAATGGTGATCGGCTCTAAACGAATGGTATAGTTTATATCGCTTAGGTGAATAGACGCAACAGGGTCTTTAAGTACTTGCACATAACCCGTTGCATCACTTTTTTCTGATACAATGGCGATCATATTTTCATCACCTTGATCTTGAAATTTCATATCCTCTACAAACTGACTTCCCTCCCAATTGACTAGTAATTTCATCGGTTCATCGGTGGGATTGGTAATGAGGGTTGTGGTAATAGCTGTGTGCGGTGAATCGAAAAATAGGGTTTGTTCAATCTGCAAGTCCTTTCTTACGTAGGATTGTTCTAAGTGACTATTATAACTATTTTGTTGTACTTCGAAACTTGTCCAATCAATAATTTCTTTGGTTTTATAGTTCATCAGTTGTAACTGACTCAGTGCAGCACTTGCCCATACTCCATTTTCTTGGGTCATTAAAAAAGGACCTGCAAAACCGCCGTACTGGCTTTCACTTGCGGGCAAGCCATAAGCAAACCATGCTCCTTGATCGGAGAAGGCATAGGAAGCTCGATATTGCGGGGAACTTGGTTTAGCTTTAAAATCTAAAACATTTGCCGGAAATGGTGACTGAATATTCATTAAAGTTGGAGGTAATTCAGTAGGAATCTTTTTTCGAGAACAAGTCGAAAAAAGAAGCAGGCAAATTAAAAATGGGATGATACGCATAATTTAAAAAAATTAGTAGCTTTAGGAGACTAATAAAGCCTATGTTGAGTTATATAATTAACAGTATAAGGCACCCTTATTTGATCACATATAATTATTATAAAATGTTACGACTCCTAATTACTGTATGTAGTATTCTTCTCATATTCACCAATACCTCCTGCAACAAAGAGGTAGAACTTCCCACTTGTATTGAAGATCGTTTAGAAACCTTTAAAACCGAAGCCTGTTCTGGTGATGAACTAACCCGCTGGCGATTTAATGGACGAGATGTTTATTGTTTTGCTTATGGTGAATGTGATGCAAATAGTCGCGCCGAAATATTCGAAACAGATTGCACCTTTATGTGTACACTTTTTGATGTGGCTACGGGCAATACGCGCTGTGAAAGTACTACTTGGACGGGGAATGCTAAATTGCGAGAAACGGTTTATAGGCATCCATAAGAAGCAAGGAGTCAGACGACAGGTTTCAGGAGTCAGATTTTGATATAGACAAGGCATGCCTTGTCTGTACGATCAGTCCATAGTCCATAGAAAGGACACAGATATTACCCCAACATGGGCAAGTACAAGACTTGCCTTTACGAGGGCAAGCACAAGGCATTGCCCCAACATGGGCAAGTACAAGACCTGTCTTTACGAGGGCAAGCACAAGGCATTGCTCCTACTGTTGCATGTTCTTCACATAATGCGATACCGCTACAATTTCTTCCTTCGACAATATTTTATGGTAAGGGGTCATCAACCCTTTACCATAATACACCTGTGTCACAATAGTCGTTAAATCGAGTTTTGATTCGGTCAACTTCTTACTCCCTCCTATTTCCATTTTCCCTTTTGGCCCATGACAAGACACACATTGAGTCGCATATACCGACTTAGCATTTACAGACTGTATATCTCCTTCTGTCACTTCGCTTAAAATTTGCTTTGCATTAGAAAGCTCACTTTCTTTCCAAGCTTCTTTTTTCTCGCTTTTCTGTCCACTTTTTTTAGGAGAAAGGTTGTTTGCATCTTTTTTTTCATTTCCACAGCTACCCATTAGCAGCCACATACCAAACACAAGTACAATCAGGCTAAAAGTATATTTTTTCATCTTTATTTTATTTTTGAATTACACAAACATTGCTCTTCGCCCAAAAGTATACATCCCGACATAGAGAATCAATTAATTTCGCACATTTATTTTTAATCGCTGTTTTACCCACACATTTGCCAACAGTGAAGCCACAATAATTAGCATTCCCAATAAAGCAATCCAGGTTTGGTTTTCACCAAAGTAAGCCCAACCGATGAGAATAGTAAATACTACTTCCGCATATTTGAAGGGAGTGATTAGATTCGCTTCCGCTGCTTGCATGGCTTTGGTCATAAAGTACTGTGCTACAAAACCTAATATTCCCAAACAAGACAGTAACAACCACTCGATCCCCTGTGGGTTTTGCCAAGTAAGCATGCTCATCAAGCCCGCACAAATACTCGATAGGAGCATAAAATAATGAACCACCACCACAGGATGTTCGCTTTGCCCAATTTTGCGTATTACCACATACACCATTCCACTAAAAAAGGAAGAGGTCAGTATGACTGCCAAACCAATCATGGATATTCGTGCGTCAAATCCTTTTAAGATTACCACACCAATAAAGGCGGTTCCAAAGAATAACCATTGCAGGGGTTTTACCTTTTCTCCTAGTAGAATAATAGCTAATGCTGCGGCAAAGAAGGGCGATAAATAGCGGAGGGATACCGCTGATCCCATTGGCATGAGTTGTAGGGCTTTGTAGAATAAAGACATGGCAATAAAACCTACGACTGCTCTAGTAAGCAACAATTTTTTATTGCTGCCCCACTTCGGTATGTTGAAGGTTTGTAAAAACAAAAAGGTACATATCACCGAACCAATGGAGCGAAAAAAGACCAATTCGAAGGTGGGTAAATGGTCTACATACCGGATGATGGAGTTCATAATCGAAAAGGCAATAGCCGAGAATACCATGAAGGCGATGGCTTTGTATAAGGGTGTGGTGGTAGGCATTTATAAGTAATTTTGCAAGCAAGATACTTCTAAAATACCAATCGTTTCCTTTTTTACAATCACTTCAAAAATTTCAGGTGAGCTTCTATACAATTGTAATCGTCCTTTAAATAGTTGCTGTTGCTCTCCTTCAATCGCTTCTTTCAAGACCTTTTTTCGCTCAGTTCGGCACACCTCTTCTTCCCCATTTTTAAAGACAAGTAGGCGTATTTGATTGTTTAGATCGATTATTTGTAAGGAAACAGCTTAGTAGTAGTTTTAGTTCAATAGTTGAGAGGAAGAGGCTTATTAATACATAATGTGGTATTAATATGCTGTTACCCTTTCAGGGTAAGCGTTTTGTGGAGCGGTCAAATTCATCGGACGATGTCCGATATTATTGATAAAATCCCTTTGGGATATAAGTCGTTTTTATATCTTCTTCCAGAAAGAGAATTCCTACAGTATACAGAGATAGCTTATAAGTCCTGAAGGGACGACACTATTGTAGATGGGTAGGTATACCTATTAAAAAAAGCCCTGAATGGGCGACATTATCATTATAGATAAATAGAATACGATTCTTACCATCAAAAAATCATTTCGCCACCTTCGGGGCTTTGAAAAAATGATTCCATTTTTTCTACAATAATATCGCCACCTTCGGGGCTGTTTATTTCGGACATTCAATCGAACCCACCTTAACCCCTCCGAGGGGAATTTGCGTGAGGGATAGTAGTGGTAGCTTGGCGAAACAGGCACTTTGTGAGGCTTCGACTAGCAGGGCTGAC
>JAHDHP010000016.1:0-2513 GCA_020631245.1 Bacteroidota bacterium
GTGGAGGATTTAAGGCAATAGAAAAGGAAATACCAGGTTGAAGGTCATAGCCTTCACTAATTTCTACGACAACAACTGTTTCCGAATCTATTCTTAAATTAACAGAGCTATTATTACTCGTAAAGCTGGTAATATTGTGTGGCTCCGAGAAAGTAAGGTAGTATCTATCGACTTTCCCTGCGGGGAATAGCCCAAATACATTCGACCAAAAAGGATCATCGGCATCGGGTAAGGCGGTGAAGTTGATACTAGATTCGGTTAAATCTATATCATATAATCCACTTATGTCAAAAGGAAGTCCTGATGCTGAACTCGGCTGGGCTAAAGCAGTTGGAAATTCTGATTCTGTATAAGAGAGGGTCGCAAACTCATCAAATGCATCGTCTGCTTGTCCGAATAAACTGGCATAGGTAGCTTCGGCTTCGCCTGGGTCTTGTAGGGTATTTCTAAGGGTGATGTCTGCTCCTTCGGGAAGCGATAGCGTTTGAGCTTGGGAATAAACTGTAAAAAAAAGGGAGATTATTAGTACTAGGGTATTCTTTGTCATAAAACTAGAGTTTTAGGTTATTTTAATTTGATCAATTTATTTTTGGCTCTGTTGATATTTTATATAACTTGATAAATGCCATCAATTCAATAGCCACAATAACAACATGAGTGATTATATCCCATGTATGCTGTCAAAATTAATCACTACTTAATAAGATTCCATTCACCTATGTTAATGGAATAATCATTTGTACTTTTTTCGAATTCGACTTAAGGATTGTGGTTTGATACTGAGGTAGGAAGCAATCAGGTAATGAGGAATATCATTTAAAAGAGCAGGAACATTATTAATTAATTCAAGATATCGCGCTTCAGCACTTGAGCTGTGAAGGTTAAAAATCTGGTTAAGGGTTTCTATGTAGGCATTCTGGATAGACAATCGAAAAAACCTTTCATAAACGGGATGTTTTTTTGTTATGTAATCAAAGGTTTCGTGATTTATCATCAGTAACTCGGTAGGCTGGTAAGCACGAATATTAAATTTTGTTGGGGCACCTGAAAAAAAGCTATATAAATCGCCTAACCATAAGCCAGCCCAACGAATTTGAATAACATGCTTTTCTCCTTCTCCATCCAACCTATAATTTACCATTAAACCTTTGGCAATGAAGGGTAGGTATCTGATTACCTGCCCTTCATTGATAAGGAATTCTTTTTTATCTAGTGTTTTGTGGATTAATCTATTTTCTAAATCAAGATATGCTTTAGGGGATAAATCTATATGCTTTCTAAAAGCTTGATATAGGGTTGGGTATTTCATAAATCTTAGTTGCGTCTACTTACTTACGATAAGTAATGTATAATGACACAAAGATAAAGGGAGAGAAGAATTCGAATTAGATAAAAAAAGGGCTTTTTAGGGTAAAAAAAGGAAAGTTATTAGAAATGAGTCCATAGACAAATCTCTAAGGAACCGAAAATTTTCCTTGAAAGCGGAACTCCCCTTCTGCCACTTCAATGAGTGTATAAATGATATTATATCCTCCTTCTGGGCAGTCTTGGCAAGTGACGGAATAATTGACCCGATGCATCGTAACGGGCATTTTTGACACAAAAGGAACTCGATTGACCGTATCTATTTGAATGTTAAAGTTACTATCTTCAGGTGGGAGTAGTAGTTTGGGATAGTTGGTAAAAAAAGTGGAGGCTTTAAATTCTATTTGGTCAAATTTGCCAGTATCACATTCGGCGCATTCGATAAATGGCAAGGAATTTTGATGTAGAAAATTAGTGTCATTTTCCTCCATCGCTTCTACAAAATCGAACCAAAATTGTTCTACTTTGGGTTTGGGATTCAGTGGGGAGGTAATAGATTGGCAGCTCACGACTAACCCTAAACAGGCTATCATTAAACTATACCATAAATAGGATTGTTTGAAAAAGGCTTTACTTAGCATTTCTTTTCTCATAATTATTTTATTTCTTACCTTGTCAATATGATGACCACTAATATTCAAAAACAATACGTAGCATTAGAAGAAAGTAAGCGTCGATTATTTACTGATCTTCAAGGATTTACACACGAAAAGCTCAACCAAAATCTAGGGACTGATCAATGGTCGATGTTACAAGTAGTAGAGCATTTGTTATTGGTGGAAGCGTCATCTTTGCGCTATATGCAGAAGAAGTATCAATATGCACAAAATATTCCAAAAGCAGGTTTAGTAAACAAACTTAAATTTGCCGCTTTTCGAACCTTATTTAAGCTTCCTTTAAAGATCAAAGCTCCTAATGTAGTAGCCAAATTACCCGAAACTTCTGAATTGCTTGATGCACAAGCACGATGGGATATGACACGTAAAGAGTTGGAAGCGTTTTTGAATCAACTCCCTGAACGAGATTATGAGCTTGCCATTTTTAAACATCCTATCGCAGGACGATTAAACATTGATCAAACAATCAGCTTTTTTGCTGCTCATTTTGCACATCACATGAAACAGATAGAACGAATCAAAGCTTCTGTG
>JAHDHP010000016.1:2613-28534 GCA_020631245.1 Bacteroidota bacterium
TGCTGCTCATTTTGCACATCACATGAAACAGATAGAACGAATCAAAGCTTCTGTGCTACCATAATGAGTCGTCGTGCCTTTCTAAATACAAAAGGATCACCATCATAGTTTCCTCTAGGGTCAAAATTTCCAAATCCATTACGTCCTAATAGGTCTATCATTTCTCGGAAAGTATAGAGTCGAATATCTGTATAATAAGGATCGCCCATTTCCCGATCTTTGATAAACTGCCAAGTGCCTTTCATCCGACTTGTATAGATGTCGAATTCCATTTTTTCTAAAACGAGTAAGTCATCTGCCAATTGGTGGTATCGTTGAGGAACAAATAGGGGAAGAATAGTGTCGATAATGGGCACATCAATGAGTAGATAGCCTCCTTTCTTGAGGGCTTTATTAGCTGCGACTACAAATGCCTCATTGCCTTGATCGTCGAAATAACCAAAACTACCATAGAAACACATAAGCATATCAAACTCCTCTTGATAAGGTAGTTCGCGCATATCTCCTTGTTTCCAAACAATATCAAGCGATTTTTCCTTAGATATAGCAATTGCTTCATCCAGCACGCCTTGATTGAAATCTAAGCCATGCAGTTCGTACCCTCGCTCGGCTAAGCCATGCGTAATTCGCCCTGCTCCACAAGGTACATCAAGTACTTTCTGACAGGCATATTGTTGGAGGATTTGATCTAATAAGTTAATTTCTCGGAGGGTCTGCTCAGGGCTTTTCATATAGTGGTGAAACTGTTGCCAACCGAGCTTGAAAAACTTTTCCCACCAATCACTTTTTTGTTTTGCCATTTTAATAGAGGGTTATAAGTCTATGTATGAAATGACTAATTTACGAAAAATGTAAGTGGTAGGAAAAATTTCTTTATTTACTAATGGCGTGCCGCGACAGCCATTGCTGTACAACGCGCTCTGCGGCTTCTAAGGCATTATCAATATTCCGTTGCTGACTACTTGATTGCCAGATAATGTCATTTTCGGTGGCGACTGTTACAAGTGCGCCATTATAGGCGTCATCTCCCAAATATATTTCACCATATTTCTCTACGAAAGAGCTTAATGAAGGATAAGCTTTTGCAAATTGAATCATTAGGAAAGGGTTTAATGAATTAAGAGTAATTGACTAGGATATTTACATAGGAGTAACCTCCAATTAAAATGCACATAACAACTATTTCTTGATCAGACATAGTAGTCTTTACTTGGGGCAAATGGGTGAAAGACATATCAAGAAGTAGTTCTATGACATCTATAGAACATATATGCAGTAAAAAAATAGATGGGTTAGTTAGATTGAAATGGATTGAGTCAATATATCAACAATAGGAAAGCTAGTTTTACAGATTGATGGCACTTTCATTTTTCTCCTATAAACAGATATACAAAATCATCTGAAAGCTAGGAATCCAGCGAGTCTTGTACAATTTCTTTTTCCAAATTTAAGGGTAATAAATGAGCTTTGAAACATTAATTTAAAGCATGACTACACTTTTTTTTAAAATCACAATTCGGCGCACTTTGTTAATTGAAAAAATGCTTGACTAAAGCCCTCGACACAAGACCTCACAATCAGCAAATTATGCAGCCACAAAACAATACATGTATAATATTCTAACAGGGTTGCATTTTTTTTTATAAAATGGAGATCTTGATGCATTGAAGTAAGGAGAAAGCCGTAATTTTCGCATTTCTGAACACTTGCTTACGTTCTCCTGGATGGTATTTTTCTTTTGCATTTTGCAAAACACTTGCTTTGTCTAGGGTCATTTTTTTAAGTTTTTGCTTCGCATATAACTCCATTTGATCCGTATAATGTGGACTTTCTGGTCGGTTAGAAGCACCATATGGATGAACGGTTTCAATGAGGACTTCCCCACCTTTTTCGTAACGTACCAGCATGATATACGACTCCCCCATATTGACTCTAAATTTCCCTTTTTCGACCTCATACATAAAGGAAGGAGCCAAGTTTTCGGGCATTCCACCAATAGGTATTTCCACCTCTCCACGAATATGATACTGTACCTCTCCTAGTGGAACCTCCAATTTACCATAGTGTTTCAACATATATTCCTTCGACCAACGTAAAGCTTCAATATAAACATCTTCAGGAATGGTGTTATGTAATTCAGCTCCTATTTCTGCTTCAATATGCTTTAGCACTTTTACGATTCCAATAGCAAAAATAGCCGCTTGTTCATTATCTACTTGTGTCCCTCTATCCCATCTTTTGCCCACCTCCATTACATCTGCTAAATCAGGATATTTTTGGACATCGACATTCATCATATCATCCAAATTCTCTAAGACCCATGTATAAAAAGTTGACGAAGCGTAATGGCGGTCGTATTTTATTTTCTTCAAGTCCTCGTAAGATAAGGTCGGATAATCTTTAATTAATTCTTGAAAACGGATACTTCTATTGGTTTCATCTGGATTAAAACCCATAGTAGGATCAAAGTCAGCAGCTTTTAGATCTTCGGCAGGATCTGTAGCCGAGAACGGCGTGTTATTGCAATTGTATAGGTAGCCACTTTGAGGGTTGGTAATTTGTGGTAAGTTTTTGAGAGGCTGGAATTTCGGTTCCCATACAACTGCCGAGGTATCACCTGGCAACATCCGACTCCAATCATAATTTTTATTGCGATATGGAAACTGCCCATTCGAAATAAAGAAAATATTGTCTTCCTTATCGGCATAAATCACATTCTGACAAGCCAAAGCCTGCATCTCCAAAGCCTCCTTAAACTCCTCCATATTCTGCGCCTTATTCATCCAATACCACTGTTCGGCGGCTCGCACATTAAACATCGCAGGATATCTTATCGCATAGAAACCTGTTTTGTTTTTAATGACCGTTCCATGCTTACTCCAGTAAAATTTCTTTTTAAAAGGCACACGAATCGGTCCTACTTTTACCTTGAGTTTCATTTTTCGCTCTTCCAATTCTAGCCATTCTCCATCATATTTATACATGTTTTTCTTTGTTGGGTGCATGGTTAGTTGGTACACATCAGCCAAATCAGGATAATTGGTAGTATGTGTCCAACCCAAATTTTCATTTGTTCCCACAAATAAGGTTACTCCCGTCGAAAACTTTCCCCCAAGCATATTCCAACCTTCCTCGCTATGTACATGCGCCTCATACCATCCCAAAAAACCTTCTAATGGTTGATGTGTATTCGATACCATCACCGTATTTCCCTCCTTCATTTTCTTTCGCTGCAAGGCAAAGCCATTGGAACCAGTAGTCATCATAGGCGGCTTAAATGTTTCCATTTTATCCGAGAAAATACGCCCAATGCTATACACGGCATTCGACAAAGCTACCTGCGCCAACAAATATCCTTTAATTATTTCTCGTTCATTGGTAGGAAATATCCCCTTTCGCATTACCTCCTTCGGATGGTTTTTTGCATAATCATTCAAGCCTTGGACACTTGCTTCTAAGACCTTTCGAAATTGAGGTGAAAAAGCCGTTTCAAATTCTCGCTCCAATAAGAGGTCAGGGTTTGACAAAAACACCATTACATCTAGTACAGCACCTCCTGGCCCTTGCACCTCCGACAATCGACTCTGCATCGCCAATAAAGCCTCTTGGATACTCTTAAAATCATCTTCACAATGCGCCCACATTAAGCCATAGGCTGCTTGTGCATCCGTCTTAGCATAAATATGTGGTACTCCCCAATCATCACGTACAATAGTCACCTCTTTCGCATCAACTCGCTCTTGTGCCATCAGTAAATTCAATCCACCAATAAGGCATAATAATAGCCCAACAAACCTTTTCATAAACAATTATTTGCTCTCATTAAAAACTACACAAATGTAGCATTTTTTTCAATGCGCGCATTGCAAAGAACAGGTTTGTTTAGGAATTTTCAATCTCTCACAACAAATTCCTATTTTTCATTTTTTGGGCGTGCCCTTTTCCTCCTCGCCCGTTCATGCGTCCACGCATGAACAGGCACGAGGAGGAAAAGGTCGGGCTATCCGTTTGTAGTTGCCTTGCAGAAAAGGTGTTCGGCTAAAGTCCTAGCAGTGTCTTCCTTCGTCAGCCCTGCTAGTCCAAGCCTCACTACCTTTCTGTACAGACGTTGCGTGCAACGTCTCTACGGCAAGCTACCACTACTATCCCTCACGCAAAACGTCCGAAGGAAGTATATTTTGCAATAAATCTTTAGTAGAAATCTGTAGCTACCACTTCTTGCCCACTCACATAATTATACGCATCTACAATGAGCTGGAAAGTTACATTGAGTTCTTCGATAGATTGTGGCGTATATAACATCACAAACCCATCCCAACCTTCTCTTCCTTCAACTGCAAATGGATGAGAAACCGCCCAACCAGCATCGATAGCATCAATAGCCCTATGTGGCTCTAAAAAAATATGCAAACTACCATCATCGTGGATGTGTCCAAATTCCCGCCCACCAATGAACGCATCTGGATGAGCTACCGTCAAACTCTCTTCTATCCACAAGCCCTGCCATGACAAAACCACCGAATTTTTTTCTTCTATTCCAGCTATCGAATAGATACGTCTTACCATTTCTTCATGTACATCTGGTACAAGGTCTACGTCTATTTGTGTATGCGGGATACTACTCGTCGTAGTAGGACGAACTCCTTCTCGGATTGGGAGGGTTTCATAATCAATCATGTCTATATCGTTGTTGGTTATATCTTCTATTACTGGTTCTTCATTTTTGCTACAAGAAATAATGAAGAAAAAAAACACGATGACGAACGACATGTAATGCTTTGCCGTGTATAGATTCAATCTATTCGCTTGTTGGCTTGTAGACTTTCTATTGGCTACATTTTTGAAATTAAATAACTTGATTTCTTTCATCTTGAATCTTAGTTTATTATAAAATAAGTACATTGTAAAATAAATAAGTTTATTTTACGATGTACTAAGTAACAGATGTAAAGATAAATGGAGATCAAATGATACTTAGGTCAAAAAAACACTTATTAGGGTAAAAATGGGAAGGCTTAGAAATAAATTTGCATATTCAAATCAAAAAAGATAGATTTAAACAAAAAATGGTATGACTATTCTTAAACAAATCATAAAGGAATTAGAAAATGTTTCCGATGAAACATTAAGCAAATTACTGGATCATATAAAAGACATAAAACAGGAAGAAGACAAAATCTTAACACATTTTGCTTCTGAAAAAGTACTTGCTAAAGATTGGTTAACCCCTGAAGAAGATGAACAATGGAAAGATTTATAGCAGGCGATATTGTAGTAGTCCCTTTTCCCTTTTCTGACTTGTCTTCCTCTAAAAGAAGACCTGCACTTGTTTTAGCGTCCTTAGAAGGTAATGACATCATTGTTTGCCAAATAACAAGTCAAGCTAGATTTGACAAATATGCAATAATACTTAACTTAAATGATTTTGAACAAAACATCCTTACTAAAGTGAGTCTTATTCGCCCTAATCGAATTTTCACGGCAAACGAATCAATTATAATATACAAAGCTGCAAGAATAAAAAAAAGTAAATTAGAAGAGGTTTATCAAACCATCTCAGAGCTTTTTACTATTTAATTACCCCTCTTTCTTTTATCTTTCCCGCCCCCTCATTTTTCTTTCCCAATAAATAATCCTAATTTAATACGACAAAACAACTCTCTCCTATTCCTAACCAAAAATTACAAAACGTGTCAACGACTACCCGCGGTAGTTGGAACAGCAAACTCGGTTTTATCTTAGCAGCTAGTGGTTCTGCCATTGGACTAGGAAATATCGTTTTCTTCAGTTCCAACGCCTACCAATATGGAGGAGGAGCCTTTTACCTTCCCTACTTCTTCGCACTATTTGTACTAGGACTACCCATCATGATGCTCGAATTTGGTTTGGGTACGATGACGGGCAAATCCTTCCCACTTGCCCTCCGTCAAGTATCAGGTCGCAAAGGTGAGTTTCTAGGATGGTGGGCCATTATCAGTGCCTTATTTATTACCTCCTATTATATTGCTCTGCTCGGCTGGGCCTTCGGAATGATGCTTGGAGCCTTCAATGGGCTTTTTGAACCAGGTGTCACCGCCCCCTTTGCTCCTTTCGCCGAACCAAGTCCCGAACCAAGTGCAATGATCTTCTTTTTCGACCTCATAGCCAGTTGGAAAACCATCATATTCATTCTCATTATCTGGTCACTCAATATGCTCATACTGTGGCGAGGTACGTCTACCATCGAAAAAGTGGTACGAGTTTTTGTCCCCCTGATGTGGCTATTTATGATATGTTTAGTAATTCGAGGTGCTACGCTAGAAGGAGGTTTCAATGGGATTATGTACCTATTCACTCCTGATTTCAGTGGAATTGCTGACCCCACTGTTTGGAAGGGAGCCTTTAGTCAGATGTTCTTCTCTCTTTCTCTAGGATTAGGAACCATGACTGCTTATGCCTCTTATCTTCCCAAAGATTCGGATCAGATTAATAACTCCATGTTGGTATCCTTCCTCAACTGCGGCTTCGAATTCATCGCAGGATTAGCCATTTTTTCGATTCTATTTGTATTTGCCCTCAATCCTGCAGGCACTACATTAAGTCTCTCTTTCTTTGTGATTCCACAGGGCATTGGAGCTATTTCTGAATATGCATGGGTAGTCAAAATCATCGGATTTGCCTTCTTTTTACTATTGGTAGTAGCAGGACTCACCTCCTCTATCTCCCTCATTGAAGGTCCCGCATCTGCCCTCATCGACAAGCTCAAAATTAGTCGTGCTAAAGCCTTAGCGATGATCGCTATACCAGGATTTATTGGCTCTATTTTATTCGGATTACCTACCATTGTTGACCCTGATCTTATTAACAATGGGACACTAGGACTTAACTTGCTCGACATCACCGACCACTGGGTATTTGGTTATGCCCTACTTGTAGTAGGTTTCGTCCAAACCGTTCTGATGGGTTGGGTATTAGGAGCAGACAAACTCCGAGCTGCCCTCAACAAACACTCTAAAATAAAATTAGGGAAGTGGTACGAAATCCTCATTAAATTCATTGCGCCTGCTCTTTTATTAGGAATCATTGTACTTAGTCTTCTGCAAGAAGAAGGTTTATACGGTCACGATTTTGAGTTAGCAGGCATGAACTGGTTAGCTATTTTTATTCCTATATTCTGGTTAGTAGTCAGTATAGGAGGAGCCGCTTATTTAACAACGAGAGAATGACGATTGAACGACCGACGATTAACGATTGAACGACTGATGGTTTACAATTAAATACCTGACGGTTATTCGTCGGACGTAAATCGTTCAATCGTAAATCGATCCACAAAAAACAAAAACAATGAGATATTTATTCACTACCATATTCATCTTCCTACTTTCGGTAGGGTTCCTCTTCGCCAAACCCATCACTCTCTCCAATGAGAAACCAACAGTTGGTGAAGAAGTTACTGTCACCCTTGAAGCACCAAGCGATAAACTATTAATTACTTATCGCCCCAATAGTGCAGTAGCCCAAAAAGACTCGATTATGCTCCAAGCAGCAGGTACCTCCTTCAATTGGACGCCTAAAAACCCTGGAGTAGTTTCCCTTGCTGCGGGCGATAAATCACGTAATGTATCCGTTTATTTTGCGGGCATTTCGTGGTCGGGTATCTTTACAATGCTCCTAGCAGGATGTATTTTATTTGGAGGCGTATTTTATGCCTTCCGCTTATTATTCCGAGATGCCGAAGAGGATGGAACATTGGATTTAGATCCGAGTCAGTTGCCTGATACATGATACTTGTTGGGCGTGTCCAAAGCCACAATACTACTACTGCCCATTCATGTGGTTCCCGCCAGCCTCCTGGCTGGTGGTTCGCACATGAAACGTCCACCCAATAGTATATCAATCTATGCAAAAATCCACTTTATTTATTTTTTTCTTTTCCTTTTTTGTACCCAATCAAACGAATGCCCAAACAATGGGCGTAACGCTAGTAGAAGCTGGTAGTCTAGAAGGCTATACTTTTTTTTCTCCATTTTCTAAGAAATAAGCTGCGTATTACATCATGAAAAGAAGATCTTCTTCTTCCTCTTTAACGTTGCGTAACGCTATCCAATCATCTTGTCATGCAATCAACCAATCATTGTCTTGCGTGAGGGATAGAGGCGGAAGATTGGTGAAGTAGAAACTTTGTGAAGCTTTGACTAGCAGGGCTGACGGAGGAAGACACTGCTAGGCATATAGCTGAACTAGTTTGCTACGAGCCAACTATTAGCCGAAAGCCCGACCAAGCTGCAGTACTACCACTTGCACGTTTCATGTGTGAACCACCAGCCAGGAGGCTGGCGGGAACAGCATGAACGGGCGGGTGGTGGTATTGCAGCTTGGGCACGCCCAGTTACTCATCGTCTAATTTTTTACTTAACAATCTTGCTTGTTCTGCGAAGTCCTCTGCTTCTTCAGGATGCCCTGTTTCTGCGTAAATATAAGCGATTTCCATTAGCATGTCAGGATCATACATTTCTTCCTCTTTGTATTCGGCAAAAAGCCCCTCCAAACATGCTAGTGCTAAATCGGCTTGAATAGGCTCGGTAAATGTGTAGCAAACCGCTAGATAAAGGTAACATCGATCTATGAAGCCTTCGTCTTCCTTTAATTCGATTGTTTTTTTGAGATAGGGGATCGCTTCTTCGTAGTTTTCATTTTCATAAAGCATAAAGCCTTTATCCAAATTGGTGGGTAAATCTACGGTACAATTAGGAAGTATTTTTTGGACTTTGCGGGCTTCTCTATCAGGAAGTGGATTCCACCTCAAGTATAAATATTGTAACTTGGATAAATGGGCTATATCACGAGGAATATAATCCAAGTCATTATATGTTAAACCAAGTTGTTCGAGATTTGTGAGTGTAAATATATTCGTTGGGAAACGTTCTAGCCCCACACCATCCAAATAAAATTGTTTCAAATTTGTTAGTTTATTTATTTCTATAGGGATGTTTTCCAACTCATTGTAACTCCATTGCAGAATTTCTAGCTTGGTCAGATTGCCAATTTCAGGAGGGAGTACTTTTAATTGATTGAAATTATCGCTTACTAGTGAATCCCACCTGCCTGTGCCCAAATATAGGTGTACTAAATTGGTTAATTGAAATAACTCTTCGGGTAATTCTTGTAGCTTATTTGTTCGTAAATATAGATATTGTAGCTGTTGCAAGTCTCTTATTTCAGGAGGTATGACTTGCAGTTGATTACAGATTAAATCAAGGTAGATCAAATTGGAAAGCTTGCCTATTTCTGAGGGAATTTCTGCTATATTATTCACTCCTAAATACAGATGGGTGAGATTTGATAAGGACAAGATTTCGGGAGGAAAAACAGGAAGTTTTAGATAGCTGGCATCCAGTTGTAGTAAGTTACTTAGCTGGCTTATTTCAGGGGGAAATGTTTGCAAATTAGTGCTACGTAAATTCAGGTATTTCAGATTTGCTAACATCCCAATTTCTGGGGGAAGTGATGTAATAGCACAACCTTTTAAATGCAAGTATTCTAATTGTTGTAGTTGCCCAATTTGAGGAGGGATGGTATCGATATTTTTTCTTGATCCTACTTGTTTTCCTAGAATCAAGACCTTTAAATTAGGATAGTTGAAGATTTCAGATGGGATGGTATCGAATAATTGATCTTGTAAATCTAATGCCTCTACTTCCTCATTTAAGTCAGCATAATGATAAGCCAACGAAAAGGTAGGGCCATTTGCGGCTACTAAGTAATGTTTCTCGATTCCGTTTTCATCCTTCACTACCTTTTTTAGACCTAATTCCTTATAAAGTCTGAGTTGTTTATCAATCATAAGCTGCTTATTTGGCAATTAATAAAGCCAAAGCCTTTTCCACTTCCCCATTCGCAATCAACTCTTTGGCTTTTTGGTGCTTTTTAATCGGGTCTTGACGTATTTCTTCGTTTATATCTTTTAAACTAAGTACTTCTTTCATACTTGGAAGTTTGGTCAAAGCAGCTAATTTACCAATGTCATTGCCTGTCAACACTTCACTATTTCGAACTGCTTCGGGCAATTGATCGGCACCAATACCGATAGCTGTAACTGGCTGAAAAATCTTAGAGATAGCTGCTCCTGATGCGCGACAGTAAAAGGCACGCCCCATTCGCCCCATGAGGTCAATTTTGTGAGGGTCAATTTTACCATCATCTCCCAAAATAGCTTCATTGATGTGTAGGCGAATAATATCACAAAGAATCAAATTTCCTGCGCCTGGTGTTTCACCTAATGAAATAACGTCTCGTACTTTACATTCCATTTGCACGGGTGATTCGGCTACTCGAAAGGGTTGTACTAAATCGCTTGGAAGGGGCGTCAATCCTGCTTTTTCAAACTCGCTGGTATCACTTGGGTAGTTGATGCTTGTTACCGTCATTTGGTGGACAATATCGTGTGTGACTACATTGATAACGACTTCTCCTTGTTCGAGGACATTGGCTAGGGTGTCTTTGGTGGTATTGTCTACGCCTCTGCGATTGGAGCTAAAGACTGCTACGGGTGGATTGGAACTAAAGACATTGAAAAAGCTATAAGGTGCTAAGTTGGGTACTCCGTCTTTGCTGATGGTGCTGGCAAAGCAGATGGGTCGAGGCGATACGGCTCCTAATAGGTATTGGTGCAGATCGGCTTGGGGGGTTTCGGATGGGTTGATGCTTAACATGGTTTGACGATTGAAGGGTTGAACGGTTGACGGTTGACGAATGTGCGAGGTGCGAGGTGCGAGGTGCGAGGAAATTTAAAAGGTAATGTTCATTTTTGCTTTATTCCAAATTACTCGCACAAAATCAATGAAAAATCGTCGCACTTCGCACCTTTTTTTGGGTAAGCACAAGGCATTGCCCCTACGGATGCGCGGGTAATATTTTCCCTGTTACTTCTCCGAATCCAATCCGTACATCTTCATTCTCACAATGCCCTTTCATAATTACGGTATCACCATCTTGAATAAATTTGCGTTCTGAACCGTCACTCATAGGAAGGGGTTTGGAACCTCTCCACGAAAGTTCGAGCATAGAACCGTAGGAATCGGGTGTGAGTCCGCTGATAGTGCCTGATGCGATCATATCGCCTGCTTCGATATTACAACCATTGACGGTATGGTGGGCTAACATTTGTTCAAATGCCCAATACATATGTTTGATATTGGAACGACAAACGACAGTTGGATCAGCTCCTTCGGGTTGGATTTCGACAGATAGATTGATGTCGATGGCTTTGTTGCCTTCTACTTCGAGGTAAGGTAAAATAGGGACTTCTCGTTTGGCTAAAGGGGCACGGAAAGGTTCGAGGGCATCAAGGGTGACGATCCAAGGGGAGATGGAAGAAGCAAAGCTCTTTCCGAGAAAGGGACCTAATGGTACATATTCCCACTTTTGAATATCGCGGGCTGACCAATCATTGAAGAGGACAACTCCAAAAATATGATCGGTCGCTTCGGTGGTGGATATGCGTTCACCAAGTGGTTTTCCTTGCCCCATGATAATGCCCATTTCTAATTCGAAATCGAGTAATTTGCAGGTGCCGAAAATAGGTGGCTGCTCAGGGTCAGGACGCATTTGTCCCATTGGGCGACGAACTTCTGTTCCTGATACTACTATGGAAGAGGCACGACCGTGATAACCTACTGGAAGGTGTAACCAATTGGGCATGAGGGCATTTTCTTTTCCTCTAAACATGGTGCCTATATTGGTCGCATGTTCTTTGGAGGCGTAAAAGTCGCTATAATCGCCTACTTTGATAGGCATGAGCATTTGCGCATCTGAAGCGGCATATAATGCTTTTTTTCTTAGCTCCTCGTTGCCTTGTAATTCTTGGTTTTCTTCATTAAATAGGTTGGATAATCGGTTGCGGACGGCTCGCCAATCTGCTTTATTAAGCTTTAAAAAGTCATTGAGGTAACGATGTCCAAAAATGGATTGGTGAATCTTGGTTTCTTCGAGTAAACCTGCATCGGCAAGTTCCCAAATATCAATGACTGTATCACCGATAATGGTAACAGCATTCGGTAGTTTATCGGGAAGTTGGGCGATGCCAAATGGGATATTTTGTATAGGGAAATCGCTATTTTCAGGGACGGGTATCCATGAACGAAGTGCGGGATTGTTGGCTTGGATCATATTTGGTATTTTTTATGCCGCAAAGATAAACAAAATAACGTGTTTCGTGTTTCTGCTACAAACATATTGAGATGAAATCAACATACCTTTTAGTAGGCGCGAGTTCGGGTATTGGCTTGGCAACTGCTATTCAACTAAGTAAGGAAGGGCATCGGGTGATCGCTTTCAGTCGGGAAGCTAGAGACTTGAGTAAATATCCCGCCATTGAACATCATGTGGTAGATGTAACAGCAGAGACACCCTCTTTTCCCACGCTTGATGTATCAGTGATTGATGGATTTGTTTATTTTCCAGGTAGTATTAATTTGCGACCTTTTCGCTCTTTGAAACCTGCTACTTTTCAGGCTTCTTTTGAAGTGAATGTATTGGGTTTGGTCAAGAGTTTACAACAGTATCTTTCATTATTGAAAAAATCAGGTCAGGCTTCGGTTGTATTATTTAGTACGGTAGCTGTACAAACAGGAATGCCTTTTCATGCTTCAGTTGCTGCTTCTAAGGGGGCTATTGAAGGGATTGGACGGTCTTTAGCGGCTGAATTAGCTCCTAAGATTCGGGTGAATGTGGTGGCTCCTTCGATGGTCAATACGCCTTTAGCTAGTCGATTTTTGAGTTCAGAAAGTAAACTAGCTTCTTCTAATGAAAGGCATCCTATGAAAAGAATCGGTGAAGTAGAAGATATAGCTAATATGGTGTGCTTTTTATTATCGGAAAAATCGTCGTGGATGACTGGTCAAGTACTTGGCATGGATGGAGGATTAGGAAGTTTGAAGACATAAAAAAACGGCTTCGCATTGGGGGATGCAAAGCCGCGGGTTTGTAATGACACAAGTGCATTACAATGGCATTAACAGGTTCTTTATTTCTTATAATTATTCATTGTCTGTATCGTCTGAGTCATCGGAATCATTACTATCATCTGAGTCTTTCGTATCTTTTGTGTGCTTGGTATATTTTCCTTTTCCACGTGTATCTTTCGTATCTTTTGTGTGCTTGGTATATTTTCCTTTTCCACGTGTATCTTTAGTATCCTTTGTGTGCTTGGTATGTTTATCATACTCTTTGCCCTTCTTTTCTTTATTTTTGTTCTTCTCGTATCCTTTTTGCTTTTCTTTATTTTTTTCATAGCCTCTGGTACGTTCATTTCCTCTTTCATAACTCTTTTCTCTCTCCTTATTCTTTTCATAGCCTCTAGTACGTTCATTGCTCTTTTCAGACCCTCTAGTTCGCTCTCCACCACGAGAATCAGTAGAAGGTCGCACATTTCCACATTCTCTCTCTAATGCCCTTCTCTCTAATTGATATGTTTCTTCAATGGCTGCCATTTCATCATCATGCACCTCTTTTGCAGTTCGGTTTGCTTCATCTCTACTTCGTCTGGCAGTTTCTCTTTCTGATTGGGTTTCTGCTTTTCTTAACGCATCACTATAAGCCTCTTGAATTTCGTCGCGTAATTGATTGTAAGAAGCTCTTGCTTCTTGTTTATCTTGTTGATAGGTTTGTTGTACACGGTTAATTTTTTGTTGGCAATCATTTACTCGAACTGACTGCGCAAATATGGTTGAAGCACTACACAGTATAATGAGGAGTAGACTCCATCCTAAAAGATGTTGTTTCATTAGAAAAGTATATTAGGTGTTTGACAAAATATTGAGAAATGTAAAAAAATCAGAGGAGTGTAAAACAGATTTTAGACGACTATTAATACTAATAGTTTAATTTAAATAAAAAAAGATTCTTTTAAAAAAAAAATCCCTGTGCTAAAAAAGCACAGGGATTGTTCAAAATTAAGAGCTAGAATAGCGAATATAATTTGCTATTTATGCTCATATTTAATTAGTCGGTAACAATCAATTTCTGATTTTGGACTTTACCTGATTCTGTCAGTAAGCGAACTAGATAAACACCAGGGGTAACTGTACTAGCTTTAAAAGTTTGATTATATACCTCGCCTTCATTGGCTGTACCTTCAAACAGATTTGCAATTACCTTACCATCTAGAGAAATAATAGATAGTTCGACTCTCTCAGTTGAGACAACACTAAACTCTATATTGGTTAACAGACTAACTGGATTAGGATATGCAATCATTCCAATTCCATTTTCAAAGTCAGAAACAGTCAATTTACCTCTACCAGAAGCAGAACGACATTGTACCCAATACCAACCCAAGGTAGTATCTCCAACATCATCAGTAACAGTAACAGCATACCAACCTCTTACAAGATTGCTAATGACATTAGTACCCTGTCCAGTACCATCCCAAGTAAATGGTCCATTCCATTCATAAGTGTAATTTCCAGCACCTCCTTCTACAAAGATTTCAATAGATCCATCGTTGTTAAAGCAGTTAGATGTACTCGTTACATTACTATCATAAATATCCAATATTTCACCTGTTCCACCAACAGTACCTGGATCATTGGTAAACTCCCAAGTATTATTAGAGCAACCATTAGCATCTGTAACTGTTAATGCCCAAATAGCATTGTCAGCGTAATGAATACGCACTTCACCAGTTCCTATTATTGCTTGGCGAACATAACCAACTGTTGACCAATTATAAGCGTAAGGTAAAGTACCACCACTTACACAAATTTCGTGTGTATTATAGTAGAAAGGTGTTACGCCACCATTAGCACCTTCGCTGGTTTGCACATCACAATCAATGGTTAATAGATCGGGCACAAAATAGCTTAGTGGCGGATCGGATAAATCAAAGCATACCGCATCCGCAGGATCAGGTCCTGTACCAATATCATTAATATTAGCTCCAATAATTGGTTGTGGACTTGGTGGATTAATCGTTAACTCGCTATACGCATAAATATCATACGAAATACCTGCACCTAAGTACCCTGCCCAATTAGCATAAGGAATGGTAGCAGTAGTAGAAGACAATGAACCAGGGAAAGTAACATCTGTTCCAGGTACTTCAACAGGAATAATATCTAATATAGTACCAATTGGATCAGTGATAATAACATAAGTATTATATAAGTTAAAATCTTCATACCCATCAATGGTCAATTCAAGATCTTCTTCTGGACAAATTGGATCTCCTAAAATATCTCCTGCTTCTGCTAAACAACAGAATATTTGATCGGTGAAATTAACAGTACATGGAGTTCCAATGAAGTTCGCATCTGTCACATCAAAATCGTATACCATATTAGCAGGGAATGTAAATACAACAGTACTTCCAGGGGCAATTGTTGTAGAACCGACATCAGAGTTTCCTGCAATATCTGCGAAAATAGCATCAAACTGTGAATTAGCTTCTACAGTAATCTCAATACTAAAAGTTAAAGCATCAATCGAACAGATAGGCTCACCTACCGTAATTACAGAACCCACATCAGGTCCACCTCCTAAGTTGGCACAATCTCCACCATCAGGTACAGGGCCGCCTGAACATGTTAACTGATTCTCTGTCAATTCTACCTGACTATTTGCCAAACAAGGAGTCGCAATAAAGTTCGCATCGCTTACTATTATTGTTACTGCTGTACCTTCAGGTAAACTAATGGTATTTGAGCCAGTAACACCCATTGTTATTGTACCATTAACATCAATACTGTAAACACCTGAACCTGTATCAACTCCTCCTACTTGAGATGGAGTAATAATTAAGGTTCCAGTTACTGTACTTCCACTACAAACTAGACTACTATAATCCAATGCTATATCAAAATCACAAATCGCGGCAGGTGGATTTGGACATGTTAATTGGTCAGCAGATAAAGTGATTGTTGTAAGTGCTGCACAAGGAGTGGCAATAAAGTTCGCATCGGTTACTGTTATCGTAACTGCTGCTCCCGCTGGAATCGTTATTGTATTAGCTCCTGAAACTCCTGCTGTAACTGTTCCGTTTACATCAATATTATAAACACTTGAGCCACTTGGAACACCATCTCCATCTATATCATTATCGATGATTAAGGTCGCTGTGATCTCCGTATCGCCATTTGTACAAGTAATCGTACTGTAATCTAATTGGATATCGAAGTTACATTCACCCGCAGGTGGGTCAGGACATACTGTTTGATCCGCTGTCAAGGTAATCGTATTATTCGCTGCACATGGAGTGGCGATAAAGTTCGCATCCGTTACTGTTATCGTAACTGCTGCGCCTGCTGGAATCGTTATTGTATTTGCTCCTGTTACACCAGGAGTTATAGTACCATTTACATCAATATCATAAACACTTGAGCCACTTGGGATACCATCCATATCTAAATCATTATCGATGATTAGCGTGGCGGTAATTGTTGTATTAGCTCCATCACAAACAATCGTGCTATAATCCAGTTGAATATCGAAGTTACATTCGGCAGCTGGAGGGTCAGGACATACTGTTTGATCGGCCGTCAAGATGATCGTATTATTCGCTGCACATGGAGTGGCAATAAAGTTCGCATCCGTTACTGTTATCGTAACTGCGGCCCCTGCTGGAATCGTTATTGTATTAACTCCTGAAACTCCTGCTGTAACTGTTCCATTTACATCAATATTATAAACGCTTGATCCACTTGGAACACCATCTGCATCTAAATCATTATCGATGATTAAGGTCGCTGTGATTTCCGTATCACCATTCGTACAAACGATAGTACTGTAATCTAAAATGATATCGAAGTTACATTCGGCGGCTGGTGGATCGGGACAAGTTGTTTGATCGGCCGTTAAGGTAATTGTATTATTCGCTACACATGGAGTGGCGATAAAGTTCGCATCCGTTACACTTATCGTAACTGCTGCTCCTGCTGGAATTGTAATTGTATTAGCTCCTGAAACTCCTGCTGTAACTGTTCCATTTACATCAATATTATAAACACCTGAGCCACTTGGGATACCATCCATATCTAAATCATTATCGATGATTAAGGTCGCTGTTATTTCCGTATCGCCATTTGTACAAACAATGGTACTATAATCTAAAGTAATATCAAAGTTACATTCAGCAGCTGGTGGGTCTGGACAAGTTATTTGATCGGCCGTTAAGGTGATTGTATTATTCGCTGCACATGGAATGGCAATAAAGTTCGCATCCGTTACTGTTATCGTAACTGCCGCTCCTGCTGGAATCGTTATCGTATTTGCTCCTGAAACTCCTGCTGTAACTGTTCCATTTACATCAATATTATAAACACCTGAACCACTTGGTATGCCATCTGCATCTAAATCATTATCGATGATTAAATCAACTGTAATTTCTGTGTCGCCATTCGTACAAACGATAGTACTGTAATCTAAAATGATATTGAAGTTACATTCGGCGGCTGGTGGATCGGGACAAGTTGTTTGATCGGCCGTTAAGGTAATCGTATTATTCGCTGCACATGGAGTAGCGATAAAGTTCGCATCGGTTACGGTTATCGTAACTGCCGCTCCTGCTGGAATTGTAATTGTATTTACTCCTGTTGCTCCAGCTGTAACTGTTCCATTTACATCAATATTATAAACACCTGAACCACTTGGGATACCATCCATATCTAAATCATTGTCGATGATTAAATCAACTGTAATTTCTGTGTCGCCATTCGTACAAGTAATTGTACTGTAATCTAAGATGATATCAAAGTTACATTCAGCGGCTGGAGGATCTGGACAAGTTGTTTGATCTGCTGTTAAGGTGATCGTATTATTCGCTGCACATGGAGTAGCGATAAAGTTCGCATCGGTTACTGTTATCGTAACTGCCGCTCCTGCTGGAATTGTAATTGTATTTGCTCCTGCTGCTCCAGTTGTAACTGTTCCATTTACATCAATATTATAAACACCTGAACCACTTGGTATGCCATCTGCATCTAAATCATTATCGATGATTAAGGTTGCTGTGATTTCCGTATCACCATTCGTACAAACGATAGTACTGTAATCTAAGATGATATCGAAGTTACATTCGGCGGCTGGAGGATCTGGGCACGTCAATTGATCAGCAGGGATACTGATTGTACTTAATGCAGCGCAAGGAGTTGCAACAAAATTAGCATCTACAGCACTAATGGTTAATGCTGCTCCTGCAGGGAAAGTAATTGAAGTTGTTCCTGCAGCAAGTCCTGTTGTTACAACTCCATTAACTGTTATATCATATACACCTGAGCCACTTGGCACGCCGTCCATATCTAAATCATTATCAATAACTAAGCTCGCTGTGATAGTACCATCTCCATTACACACAATTGTGCTGTAATCTAAAATAATATCAAAATCACATAAAGAACCTGGAGGATCTGGACAGGTGGAAGTCGCTACTGCAGGAATAGTGGTATCTGCTTCACAAGCCACTTCTGGGATGACTGTTTCGTCTGTAACTGTTATAATGATAGCTGTATTGGCTGCACCAACAGCAGTATATGTTGCTGTTCCAGCAGTTACACCAGCGGTAATAGTACCATTAATATCTACTTCATATGTATTTGCTCCTGTTATAATTACATCAAAAGTTACATCATTAGTACCAGCATCACATTGTAAGGTACTATAATCTACTTGTACCGTTGGAGGATCAACACAAGTTGGCACACCATCTATACATGTTATTCCTGTAAAGTCTAGTTCAATATCAATCGCACAACCAGCAGCTTGTGTAGGATCACTAAAAGTAACAGTCGTCATAGCATTTGGAGCTACCTCAACGGTATATGTACCATCACCAGCTGGAGCTGGTGTTACACCAATTGCTCCTACAACACTAAGTGGACCACCTGTAACACCTGTAACTACCACATCAATGGTTAAATTACCTGCTGGCGAACAACCTAAAGTGGTAATATCTTCATTAGCAATTAAGTCACAAATATCCAATGGTGGACAAAGTGGATCTGGAGGAATGACCAATGTAGTAGAACATCCTTCTCCATCTGTTACTGTTAAAATAAGTGGTGTATCATCATCACTTGGAATCATGATAGTCGTTCCACTACCACCAGTTGTTGTACCTCCCAATGGATTACCTCCGCTATCTAAAACAGTTTGCCCAGCAGCTGTTGAAACAGAGTAATCATATTCCGATCCATCAAAACAAGGTAGACCACCAGTAATAGTAATCTCATTAGGTGCAGGACAAGCAGCAGGAACTGTAATGACTGGCGTTATAGGTTCTAAGAATACTACAGGAACGGCATCATGTACATCTACACTACCACAAATATCACCAAAAGCTTCATCACATTGCACATCCACAGGAATAGGATTCGTACCATCTACCAGAGCAGAAACATATACGACTTGACAAGTCGGTGCGCCTAAAGCACCATTGTGTAAAATATTACCATTTAAAGCAGGATCAATCACATCATAAATCGTTACTAATGCCAAGTCAGCTTGTTGAATATCTATATCTGCAGCATTCGGATCATCTGTATTATGGATGATGAATCCTTGTTGCATACAACTTGGATAATCTGTACCTGCTACTGCATCTGAAGCAGCAGTAAGTCCTTCTCCAAAGCAAAGAATACCAGGTTCTGGAGCAGTAGTTGGTGAAGGAGTAGTTTCATCTAAATTATCTCCATCAGTACCATGTACATAAGAGGTATTACCTGCATGCACTTCTAATTCATCAATGATGATACAGTATGCACCAGCAGGACCATCTACTTGTAAGTAGTATGTATCACCAGGAATTAAACAGCAAGCTTCATCCATTACACCACTTGCACAAGCCACTAAACAAGCGGTACTTTGCGTACCATCTACCGTATATGTTGCAGGTGCTAATCCACCATAACAACCAGCAGCAGTTCCATCTAAAGTAGGATACAAGGCAAATTCATGTCCAGAATCAATTTGAATATTTACAGCTCCTGATGGGGGGGCAGTAAATGTATGCCAAGTAGTTAAGTTATCACCTGTTAAAGTAGGTTCACCTGCTAATGATTCAATACAAGCATTCGTATTATCACCACATCCATTTGCAGCACCTTCGCTACCAATTGGATTTACAGGAATATCATAGGCAGTTCCTGTAAGACAAAGAACATCATTACCAGGAGGATTTAATGCACTTGGATCAGGATCATAAATCCATACATCAGGATCACAAGCGGCAATCAGTGGTTCATCTGTTACCACATAATAATCATATCCTGGTTCCAAACAACGGTAATCAATTTCAGCAATCTCTCCACCAAGTGACCCACCAGAACCATAACCATTACCATAAGGTCCATTAGGCATATTTATTAAATGTGCACAAGAAAGATCAAAAGGAGTACCAGGAGCATAGGCAGGATCATATCCAAATAATGCTGTCGCTTCTCCCTGTAAGAAACAGTTTACATCAATACTAATTTGCCCACTATTGGTTGCAGTAAAAAAGAACCAAACAGTACTTTCCTCCAATGTATTTGCACCACCATCTTCTGTTACATCGTATACAGGTGGATTACCAATCATTTCATTATCAAAAGCACAACTAGTGTTCATTGCAAATTCAGCTGCTGTAATACCATCTTCATTTACAGTTCCATCTACAAAACTATTTGCATTAAAAGCCTGACAAGGTATATCAATTGGATTACCTCCTGCTCCTGCATTACCTAAATCTCCAACAGCAATTTCTATAACTCCCAATGCATCCTGATCATCTGCACTTACCTGCACATAATATGTTTCTCCTGGAATTAGACCTGCACCCAAGCCACCAAATACACCAGCACATTCAAGGTCTAAGTCAGCATTAAAACCAGTATTCAATGTACCTCCAAGATCGGCATCATCAATAAAAGATAAGTGATCAAACAATAAAGGATTAGGATCAGGAACTTCTACACCACATTGAGTAATAGTCTCAGGGCAACCTTCTCCAATAGCAGAGTGATATATGGCAAATTCAGTTCCTCCTCCAAAAAGAGATCCATCTGTTACATCAGACTCAATATTATCTCCATCTGGGTTTTGAGCGGTAGTTAACCGAATAGAACCTGTTGCACCTGCTGGCACCGTAAACATATACCAATAAGAACCATGTGCAGCACCTAAATTACTAGTTGGTTCTCCTGGCTCTATCGTTTGATCTAAACACCATGAATTTTCTATAGAGGTCATACTTCCAATACTGGCAGTATTATTCCAGGGTAACATAATAGCATTACAAATATTATCTTCACCAGGAGGCACAAAATCTCCAGAAAAAGTCCATTCCGCAGTAAAACACATTTCTACAGTTCCACAATCACCGTCATTGATGTTAATACATTGTGAAACAGCAGGTATAGGACCATTACTCGGAAAAGGATCAGTAGGATATGGAATACTTATCGCAGCACTACCATCCGAAGTCGTCAGGATATCTGCCAAACATCCATCTAATCCATCAGCCTCTGCACCATAAAATGTAAAATTCACGTTTCCACCTGGATTACAGGTATAAGGTTCATTATCTATTAATATCTCACTTGGATTAAAATTATAAGGAGCATTTTGATTATCATTTCCGATACACTGATCACTTATATCTCCACCAAGCCCATCTTCAAATGACCAATAAAAATCATCATCAGATGCACTTACTACAAAACCACCTGGATCACAATTCCCAGGTACTGGCCCTACACTTACATCTGTTACAGTAAGTGTAATTTCTCTCGGATTAGTTTGGGCAAAACTACTAATACTACTCCACAAAAAGAGTAGTGTAAGCACAAGGCTTAACAATTTATTTTTTTCTAAAAATATTTTCATTATTTATTATTTTTCTATTTAGGATTACTTGTAAGTATTAATGTGGAATAATGTTATTGTCTTTTTTGCCAACGCATTCCACCAAACATATACCATTGATCATTATACTTAAACAAGGAACCTATTACCAAAATAGCTTTTTGCCCTGTATCAGGATCTACCACTAATAACCTCACTCTTCCTCCTGCATGTTGACTATCTCTTTTTAGGCTACTTTGGGCTTTACTAACCTGCATATTAGCCAGATTAAGTCCAAACTGTTGTGCTTCTTGAATCACTTCTGCGGTACTATTTTGAATTCGTTGGTTCATCTCTGCATTGAAGGAGGGCAAATCTTTAACCCACCAAGTTCTTTCTCTAGGGTCATCAAAATATGTTTCTACCATCATTCCTTCCATCGTTTCCAAATTCATCAGATAATTATTAATTGTTGCTACATCATTACTCTGTAAAGCAGTAAAAATCAATTCTGCTTGTTCCCTAAATTCTATCGTAGTTAATTCGACTTCAGTAGCAGTGGAACTCTCTACAAAAGAAGGAGGCTTTACACTAGGATTATGTGCATAAAATGGTTCCTCATCTTTATCTGGCTGCGCAGCCAATAAAAATGGGAGTGATACACACATAAATAGAAGAATTAGTCTTTTCATCATTAATGACTTTTGTTAAAAATTAGTTAATATGAATATTCACAATTGAGTGGTATGTTATTTTTTGTGATTGTCCAGGTGACAATTGATAATAATCTAAAGAGTACATCCCCATTTCAAACTTGGAGTATCCTTTTAATTCAGAGTGCCTTACTCTTGCTTCATAAGCTAAAACCTGCCTAGCTAAAACCTGCCACTTCTTACTATCTGTTTCGTTTCGTAACCAAGCAGTAAAAAATTTTAATGGACCTTTATAAACACTATGAGGCATACTATTATCTACTGCTTGATTTTCAGATAAACTAAAGGCCTTTTCACTTTCAGGAGGATAAGCTGCCAAAACAACCCACCCAATTTGATTGCTTGGATTTGGAGCATATAAGGCCCAAGCTTCTCTAAAAGGAGTTAACTGTTTGAGGAAGGTAACATCCATCTTTTGAAGTACCGATTTGAGACCTGTTTTGCTGAAAAATTCGGTCAAATAACCTTTTTTTGAGAGCGTTCGCAAATTGACCTGAATGTTGACCAAAATCAACAAGCATAAAACAAAGCTCAAACGACTACCATAGGAAGACATGACCCTGTATTCCATTGAAGATTTACTACGAACTATTTTTTGCCAGAAAGAAGTAGGAAGTAAAACAGCCGCTGCTGCCAATGAAACAAGATGAAAAGAACCTACATCTACAAAAAGATTGACCCCCATATGAAACAGTACAATACTTACACTGGCAACAATTCTTGTTAAATCATTTTTAAAAGGCAGAAAAATAAGTAGTGGTATTAAAAACTCAAATACCAGTGTAGCATAAGTTGCAAAAGTATAGAAGAAGGTATGGTTATAAACCGTTTTTGCTAAGGGTTCACTCAACATACTATCTAACAAAAATACTTGTACAGCGTGCCCATCTAACCACAATCCACCATTTTTAGCCAATGCATTCACACCATATATCAAAGCAACTTGAAATAGAACTGCAAAAGCCACAATACCCTTCAGATTAAAAGGCTTTACTTCTTTTTTATCTTTTAAAGTAAATAATGAAAAATGAGTATTGAGTGGTAGAAACAAGCTCCAAAATAACAGTATGTGGAGATAATTATCCCATCCAAATATTAAGTCAGGATTTCTCTGCGCAAAATTCCAATAGAAAAAGTAACATAGAAGCCCAGTTATTTTGGTCTTATAACCTAATGTAAAAAGGGAATAACATATAAAAGCTATCAAAAAAACACCGTATATGTATATGCTGTTTCCAGATAGGTTAAAAATGGAGTAACTATATACCCCATACACTTTCTGTAAAAATTGAGTACTAAAAATTGCTTTGGAAAGAAATAATTCCTCCAAATAAAAGAATTTGAAAAAAACTAAGTCATAAAGCAAGTTAAATCCTATAAAAATCCGAAACAAACTAAGAGAATAGCTGCTCAAATAAAAATTCTTAAAAAGCTTTGGTAGTAATTTTTCGACCATAAATCCCTAGATTGAATAATAGAGAAATCTTGCAGTTACATATCCTAAAGCAAAAAAGAAATCGCTGATATTATGAAAATAAGTTAGATTGGTAGTGAAAATATTTTTCAAAAAAAAGTATAATATTACAATCTGCAAATGGTGACATTAAATTACGTTTTTTTTCTTTCACACACAAATAGTTAATAATTGTTTTTTTCTAATAAAGTTATCTTCTAAAGTAAAGTAGTAGTTCACACAGCCCCAAAACCAAGCACAAACAACTATTTATCAACAACTTACAACCGAAAACTTCGATTTTTATAGCAAAAAAAACTAACTGATTATTTACTCACCAAATACAACAAAACTAATAAATACAACAAAACATATCAATTTAATTATCTGCACTTTATTGACATCACATAAGTATATCACTCGTTACATTATGCAGTTTTATAGTCAAGCATAATCACACATATACATAATGTTATATCTCGATATAATATCACCTCACTAATAATATTTTACGATTATACATATGGGAAGGTGTTTCGAGTCGATAGATATAAATGCCTTGCTTTAAATTTGATATTTCATTTCTACCTAAGTGTATGGAATGCCAACCTGTTGTATAGTTTCTTTTTTCCATTGAGAAGACTTCTTGTCCCAATAAATCAACTACATTAAGTGAAATGTGCATACTTTGAGGTAAGTAGAATTTAATAGTTGCTTGGTCTTTAATTGGATTAGGAATACTTTGTAATAATTGTACCTCTTTTTGATCATAGGAAATAGGAAGTGTATTGGTAAACCATATATTTTCTTCTACCTGTAACAGTTGATTAGGAGTAATATCGTATAAGTATTGTTTTCCTCCACCAGGCCAAATAATTTCCAAGCTATCAATATGAGGTATATTACCTAAGCCAAAATGAACAATGCTACTATGTTGAGAAGCATGGCTATCTCCCCCACTTACCTCTCTAATAAATTGTCTTCCATCAGCAAACAATCGCAAAAAAGTCCCATATGCATCAGGATTACTATCTTTACCTACCAAACTAACCTGCAACCAATTATTAGTATTATTATTATCATTTCGATACAAACAAAAATGAGCATCCTCCTCTACAGAATGATTAAGCACCACTACAGCTATATCTAGATCTCCATCCTTATCATAATCTCCATAAGCCAAACCCCTATTTTTATTAGGATTAGCAACACCAGCTTCAATAGAAATGTCACTAAAACTTAAGTCGCCATTATTTTCATATAGTTTATCTTGATCTTCAAAAGTAGTAGGAATGATAAAAGCAGGTAGAACCCATCCATTCGTTACATATAAATCTAGATCGGTATCATTATCAAAATCAAAAAAAGTAGTTCCAAAACTAGTAGCAAGCGTCGTATCACTTCCCATTGTATTTTCCACATTCGCCTCAGTAGTTGCATCACTATAAGTACCATCTCCATTATTTTGAAATAATACATTCCTACCTAGATTAGTTACATAATAATCAAAATCGCCATCTTCATCATAATCTCCAGTAGCGATACCCATTCCATAAAAACCATAATTGGTTCCTGATTGCTCGCTAACATCAGTAAAATTTTGTTCAGGATAATTATTTTCGAAAAGTCCATTAGGGATATCAAATTCGCCAAAATCATTAGCGATATATAAATCCATATCATGATCACCATCATAATCAATAAAAGAAGTAGCCAAAGCACATCCTTTATCATCTAACGACATAGATTCCGCAACTTCTTCAAAAGTGCCATCCCCATTATTTAGATATAAATAATTTGGAAAACAATCCATATCAAAACCAATTACTGTACCCGCATCAGTAATTACATCTCCTCCTTCTACATAATTCCCAACATAAATATCCAAGAATCCATCTAAATTAACATCGCCCATAGAAGCACTCATACTCCAACTTTCATGTACAATACCCGCTTCAGTAGA
>JAHDHP010000355.1 GCA_020631245.1 Bacteroidota bacterium
AACTGGCTTCTAAGTTGCCTGGTGAGTCAGCTGTATATTTAATAGATGATTTTATACAGTAGGCTTCTAAATTGTTTAGAAAGGGAGCCTTATCGCAAGTATTGGCTGGCTCAGGGTTAATAGCACAATTACAATAGTAGGGAGGGAGAGTAGTGCTCGTATTGGTACAACTAATCGTTGCTTCCCAGCCTGGGCGACTAGTTCGATCATTGGATTCAAAGAGAACTGTTAAACAACCTCCAGAGTTGGTAGATGCTTGGAATTGTTGGGGAACTACTAGATGAGAAGCTACTAAACAATCAACACCAATGCCATCATAAACAGAGAGGATATCTGCCCCAGCAATATCCATTTCATAAAAATCGATTGATATGTATTCTTCACTTGGATTTTCTGGACAGAATTGATACATCTGGAATTGGTCATTACTATAGTAACCATCAATCCCACCATCATCTGTAAATAGATAATCACATGCATTGATCTTCATGATACATCCTTCAGGTGGATCAGTAGTCGTACTAATTAATGCTTCCCACCCTAGATCGGTATCACTACCATTGATAGAGGTAGCTCTAAAACGAACAGTTAAACAGCCTCCTGATGAAGTGGTTGCTGAATAAGTAGCGGGTTCTGTCACACTTAGACTGAGTGGGCAGATAGAACTAACACCATCAAAAATGCTCAATTCATCTTGATCGCTACTGATGTCAATAGCTACTTTTGTAAACTCTAGAACGATATATTCATCGGCCGATTCGGGACAAATATTGATGACATAACTCTTATCATCTATATAGTTTTCAAAAGGACCGCCATCATCATAGAATAAGCCAGAGTTCGTTACGATATTCCCATCTGAAATAAAATACTGCTCGTTGGAAATGACCTTAATAATATATTCATACTGGCAATCTAAGTTGGGATCGGTGACGGTCACTGTATATCTTCCTGCTTCATTGACAGAGATTGATGGAGTAATATTCCCTGTTGACCATTCGTAGCTCAAAGCTGCGTTTGTAAGGTCTGTTGCATCTAAAAGGATGGTTTGCCCATTGTTAATAATGGTATCAGTTGGTAGGTAAATTTGTGGTGCTGTAGGTTCTTCAATATCGAAAGGAAATACCTTAGAACAATTATTGTTATCGCTAAGTATTACGTAGTGTTCTCCTGCGAGTAAATTAGAAACAGATGAGTTGGAAGAACCATCACTCCATTCAATATCATATTTAAAGAGGTCTTCTAATGTTAAAGTAGCACTCCCATTTGCTTCCCTACAAGTAGCATCGTTTGTTTCAATTATTGGAGTAGGAAGATCAGCGCACGTATTACCTATTTCAGGATTGATGTAATTGATACCTGTATTCAATCCAATAATACTAATATCATCTGGAAGTGGACTGCCTCCTTCACCTGTAAAATAGTTGACGGTGAGTGAGTTTCCTGCACTAGCTACTGCATTAGATCCACAAGCTAAGGCGCCAATAGTTGCTATTGCACCTACTTCTGATTTGGTATATAAACTGCCGCTAAGGGAGAATGGAATTGTATTTAAACCTCGCCTAACTTTTACAGAGATGATTTTGGTTTCATTGAGATTTTCGCTTACTAAAAAACCACCTTCTACCACGGCTTCACCTCCTACTGTTATTGTCTTATCTCCTAAACTTCCAGTGATTTGTGCCCTTGCCAATGCTTGAGAAGTGAGCGGATTACAGAAGGTTTGTACTGCTACGATAGAAGCAGAAACATGAATGGGTAGCTCTATGACAGTAGATATGGGTGAATAGACTTCTAATAAATCGACATAATTGATAGAACCGCTTACTTCTTTTTTATCTGGAATTGGTGAACCTGTAACCATATATGCGTTGATCATTCCACTAGCATTGAAAACATAATCACTACATTGAAATACATTAGTATTCGTTTTTTCCAGTTCTATATCATTATCATTTAAGGAAACCTTTAACTTTTCGTCTTTTCCTTTTACAACCCTTACTTGTAAATTCATCGGACTGTCCTCTTCTTCTCCTTCCATTGTTAATGTGCTACAAGTTCCTCCTTCAAATGCTTGGATGTTGCTATTAGTTGGTAGTTTCTCCGCTTGAAAGTTTACAGCAATTTGGGCCATACTCGTGGGAGAAAAGAAACATAGTAAGCTGGTGATAGAAATAATAATTTTAATGGTATTCATCGTAATTTTTGATTGAGTGAATGAATGGTAAAAGTACCTTCCGAGGAGGAAAAGGACACGCCCAAAGTAAAGTAAGTGTTATACTACTCTAAGGCTTGTTCCAAATCCCTAATCAATACCTCCGCCTCTTCTAAGCCAATACACATGCGCACCAAATTCCACGGAAGTTCGGTACTTCGATAATTTTGTGATTGATACAAGACACACATCGGAAAAATAAGCGACTCATGCCCACCCCAAGAGCAAGCCAATAAAAAGCGATTCAAGCGATTACAAAAACGTTCGATTTCCTCTATACTTTCTGCCTTAATTTGGATAGAAAAAAGTCCTGTAGCCCGTTTCATTTGTTTTTTTGCCAAGTCATATTGCGGAAAACTTTTGGCAAAAGGATAGTACACCTTTTCAATTTTGGGATGCTGCTCTAAATATTCGACGACTTTTTCGGTTGTTTCCGATACATGTTTCATACGTAGCGGAAGAGTACGCAATCCTCGTATCATCAACCAGGCATCATGTGGTGAAATAATGCCTCCTAAAGTCATGTATTCCGACTC
The DNA here is from genome assembly GCA_020631245.1 of Bacteroidota bacterium. Lineage (GTDB taxonomy): Bacteria > Bacteroidota > Bacteroidia > Chitinophagales > UBA2359 > JAHDHP01. The sequence continues at coordinate 2,752 of JAHDHP010000355.1, forward strand.
AAAAATTTGGCGGATCATTTCATGACTTCCACATAAAACGCCTGCTACAATATCACTATGCCCATTCAAGTATTTACTAGCAGAATGCGTCACCAAATCTACCCCCATCGGAATTGGTTGTTGAAACAGGGGAGAGGCATAACTATTATCAATAATGGTCACCAAATTGTGTTGTTTCGCAATTGCTACCACTGCCTCAATATCTTGTAATTCGAAGGTAATCGAATTGGGGCTTTCTAAAAATAAAATCTTTGTATTGGGCTGGATGGCATTCGCATAATGTTGCGGATCAGTTCCGTTAATAAAAGAACTTTGTACTCCAAAGCGTTTGAGAAGTTTGTCTAGTAATTTATTCGTCCAGCTATAAGGCTTGCTTACACACACGATATGATCGCCTTGTGCTACTTGTGACATGACCGCCGAGGCAATAGCTGCACTTCCACTACTAAAAATGAGTGCATCTTCTGCCTGTTCAAGTGCAGCTACTTTTTTTCGCAAGATCGCTACCGTAGGATTACAACCCCTTGTATAAAAAGGAGTATTAAGCTCATCTTGCAAGGAATTGCGCATTGCTGCCACATCGGTGAAGGTAAAATTACTGGTTTGAAAAATGGGAGGAGAGACGGCTTGGAGATAATGTTCTCGCTCTTCACCCAAATGATTTAAAATATAAGATAAATCAGAATTAGATGTCTGCATGATGTTGGTTTTTCTGTTCGAAAGAGTAATTTTGTGAAATATGGAAAACAAGTCTTTAAAGATATTACAATTATGTAAAAAGATTCCCTATCCACCAAAAGATGGGGAGGCAATTGCTATATTAAATTTGAGTAAGGGCTTGGCAAAAGCAGGGCATGATGTGTGGGTATTGGCTATGACAACTCCCAAACATCATTTTCCAATAGAAGATATTCCGACTGAGTTACAGCAGCAAATACACCTCGATACAGTATATGTAGATACAAGCCTTTCCATTGTCAAAGCAGCCTATAATCTCACCACCCAGGATTCGTATAATATTATTCGATTTTACGCTAAAAACTACCAATCACAGTTACTAAAACTTCTCCAACAACATAAGTTTGACATTATACAACTGGAAGGCGTGTATTTAGCGTCTTATATACCATGTATACGGGTCAATAGTGAGGCAAAAGTGGTGATGCGGGCCCATAATGTGGAGCATGAAATATGGGAGCGTTTGGCAAAAGAAAGCATGAAAAATCCTTTAAAAAGAGGCTATTTACGTTTGTTGGCTAAACGAATGAAGAATTTTGAGATCGGTAGTTTGGACTTGTATGACGCATTGGTACCTATTTCTATAAAAGATGAAGCCTATTTCAACGAGATGGGCTACACAGGTACTTCCTTAACGATTCCTGCTTCTGTTGATACGATTGCATATGAGGTAAAAAAATACCATGTCGATTCATCTATTTTTACCATTGGCTTTATTGGTTCACTCGATTGGCTCCCCAATTTAGAAGGCCTTCATTGGATGGTAGAAGAAGTTTGGCAGCCATTACTTCAAGAAGCACCATCAGCTCAGTTACAATTGCATATTGCAGGTAGAAATGTGCCTGCTGAATTAAAAAAATGGAAGAAGAAGGGAATTACAGTATTGGGTGAAGTGCCAGATGCAGCCGATTTTATGAGATCGTGTGATGTGTTAATTGTTCCTTTATTTTCAGGAAGTGGAATGCGGGTAAAAATTATCGAGGCAATGGCTTTGGGAATGCCGATTGTGGCTACAACATTAGCTGCTGAGGGAATTGCTTATACCGATGGGAAAGAACTATTGATAGGTGATAAACCCGATATATTTAAACAGCAATTACTTAAATGTATTGAAGATAGGGACTATGCAAAAAACATTGGAGATGCTGCCCGAATTTTCATTACAGAACAACACGAAACAAGTATTTTGATACAAAGACTCGTTAACCTATATCAAGAATTATTAAAAGCTAATGAATTTTAATTAGTTATAAAATTTTAATGTGTAACTTTGTATTATAACACATCCCACGATAAGATAGCCTCTAA
>JAHDHP010000356.1 GCA_020631245.1 Bacteroidota bacterium
CGCGTGAGGGATAGTAGTGGTAGCTTGACGAAACAGCCACTTTTGTGAAGCAATGACTAGCAGGGCTGACAGCGGAAGACACTGCTAGGAGTATGCTGAACAAGTGGGTGTGAGACAACTACAAACGAATAGCCCGACCTGTAACAGGGTTTGGGGGATTGTGGGCTTGAAAGATTGTGTTAGCGTTATGCATTACTTTTATCAAGCCCGCAATTTTTCCAAACCTGTGAAAGGGCACGCCCAGAAAATGAATGATTGGGGGATTGAGTTGTTGGGTTATAAGAAAACAGTGCATTATTAACACATATCAGATTTAAAGCTGATAGTAGGTTCCATGATGGCTCTTATTCAAAATCTGCCATGTTGAATTGCTTAATTCCATGACATTGGGGGCACGTCCAACTAAAAAATTATCGAATTAATTTCATGGCTTGTAGCTTCTCTAGAAACCCTTTTTTCTTGCGAGCTGAAACGAAAACAGCAGAACCATCACTCAATTCAACTGTCCCTTCTTTGAGGTAGCGAGTGATGTGTTTGAGATTGATAAGATGACTGCCGTGAATACGGTGGAAAGACTGGTCACCAAGTAATCCTTGATAGTATTTGAGGGTTTTGGTGACCATTATTTTTTTCTTGTTTTGGAGATAAAAGATGGTACAATTGCCATCCGCTTCGAGGCGAATAATATCTTCGAGGGCGACAAAGGTGACACCTTCTAGACTAGGAAGTCCAATTTTTTGAAAGTTGCTAGGAAGATTTTCTACACCTGCTTGGTCAGATCGTCCACGTTGTGTTTCGTATCGGGCAACTGCTTTTTGTAACTCTAGGATATTGATAGGTTTGAGGAGATAGTCGAGTGCGGCAAATTTGATGGCTCGGATGGCATATTCATCGAAGGAGGTGGTGAAAATGACCGCAAAATCCACCTTATCCATACTTTCTAATAATTGAAAACCTTCGTCGGAAGCAGGCATTCGCACATCTAAAAAAACGAGTTCGGGTTGGTGGGTACGAATAGCTTTCCAACCTGTAGAAGCTCCATCTGCCATATCCAATACTTCGACTTGTGGGCAGTATTCGGCTAGTAAATTGCGTAGGACGTGGCGGCTGCCTTCTTCATCATCAATAATGATGGCTCTTATTTTATCGGTCATTTGTTTGGATGTATATAATATTGATTAATCACCTCTCTTGGGCTTATATCGCGACTTTTTCAAGATTTCTTGCCCATCAGTTAATTCCATCAATTGCGCTGGGCTAATGTCAGGATTATTATCCATAAATTGACGAACGATTTTCCATCCCACCCAAAGCGGTATTCTTCCTGGAGCTTCATCAGGCATACCTACGGTAGTAGGTGCTTCATTCACATACGGATAAATTTCTTTTTGCTTGGTTGAATATAACAATTTTTGTTCTACTAAATGACTCCATATTCCATTTTCACTCGCTTCACACCATGCTAATTCATCAGGAGTATAGCCCATTTTGATAGTTGGAGGTACATCGGGTAGAAGAAGGTCGGTTAAATAAAGAATCTTTCCTTCGTAAATCATCTGATCAATTAAACGTTTTTCTTTTCCTGTCTTTTCAAAATGCGCTTTTAGAAGGGCTTGGATAGCATTACTACTCAAGTATTCTGGTTTTAAACGAGCGCGCATATATTTGGGAAATACATCGACTGGGTAGAGTTGAAAATCACTTCCTAGATGTAAATCGAGGTTGATGCCTAGTAGACTTTCATCATAGGTGACAGCAGCAGGTCCAAAAGCAGAGATATGACTGACCACTTTCGGAGCTTTTTTATCAGGAAAATAGTATTGGAAATATTTGAAAGCTTCTTCTAATTCCTGTTCATATTGTGTGAGCTTAGGAAAGCATTGCATGGTGGTGTCATAAAGAAAGCGCATATCTTTGTTGGTCAAAAATAAACGCATTTGTTTTTCATAGGCTTTTGCGTCATGAGCAGGAGCAAAGCGCATCACCTTTTCGACGTATAACTCAAAAAAGTCGGGATATTTTTCTCTTAAATTGCTTAGTTCACTACCCAAATTAGTCGTGTCTAAAGAGAATAAGTCCACTTCAAATCGCTCAATAGGCACTGTCAAGTCTATGTGAGAAACATCAGGTCGAGTGCGGTCGGTTTTGCAACTGGTAATAATCAATAAAAAAAGAAGGAAGAGTAGGGGAGTGATTTTAGAAATGAGATGTTTGGTCATGAAAGTCAATCTTTTTAAATCATTAGTTGGGTAATGCTTCTTCCTTAACGTTGAAGGTTTTACTTTTGGTGTATGTTTGCAAATATGGTTCGTTCGTTTTTAACCTGCAAACAAAAATAAAATTATCGACCCAAAGGAAACTAAATGAGATGGCTTTGTGTATTTAGTACAATAAGTCTTTTGTGGTAAGCATTTTGCTTATGACTATTTATCACCAAAATCAACGTATATGAAAGTGGCAATGGCACAACAAAATTATCACATTGGTAATTTTGATGCTAATTTCGAAAAAATCCGCCAAGGAATTCAAGCAGCCAAAGAACAAGGAGCTGATATTGTCTTATTTGGCGAACTAGCTGTATGTGGTTATCCTCCAAGAGATTTTTTAGAATTTCGAGACTTTATACAACGATCCCAACAAGTAATCGACCAACTCAAAGCAGAAAGTGAAGGCATTGCCATTGTAGTAGGCGCACCAAGCGTGAATCCAGTCATTGAAGGAAAGGATTTGTTTAATTCCGCCTATTTTATTGCCGATGGAGAAGTATTACACATTGCCCATAAAGCCCTGCTTCCCACTTACGATATTTTTGATGAATATCGCTACTTCGAGCCAGCCAGCGAATTTAAAGTCGTTGAATACAAAGGAAAGCGCATTGCCCTCACCGTCTGCGAAGATATTTGGAATATAGGGAATGAAAATCCATTATACACCATTTGCCCGATGGATGAAATGATGGATCAGCAACCCGATTTTATGCTCAACCTTTCAGCCTCTCCATTTGATTATAAACATGCTGCTGATCGCATTGATGTCATTCGTGCTAATGTTGAAAAATATGGTGTGCCTGTTTTTTATGTTAATAATGTAGGTGCGCAAACAGAAGTTATTTTTGATGGTGGTTCTATTGTTATGAATGATGCAGGAAAAGTGGTCGATGAACTTCCTTATTTTGAAGAAATCGTGCGAACCTATGAGGTAGAACCACTGATAAATAGTGAAGGTGTATTGGAGGCAGATCAAGAACAGCCCAAAGAAAAAATGGATTTGATCTACCGCGCATTACTACTCGGCATCAGCGATTATTTTGGAAAGTTAGGCTTTAAGAAAGCGATACTAGGACTTTCTGGGGGAGTTGATTCAGCCCTTACCCTTGTACTAGCTGCCCACGCACTAGGTGCCGAAAATGTACGAGCGGTGATGATGCCTACTGAGTTTTCTTCCGATCACTCCGTTAGTGATTCTGTCAAACTAGTAGAAAATCTGGGCTGTATGTCCGACATTATACCCATTCAAGATACCTTCCAATCATTCCGCCAAACGCTATCTACGCAGTTTGAAGGAACGGTTTTTAATGTAACCGAAGAAAACATTCAAGCAAGAGTACGTGCTACTTGTTTAATGGCATTATCAAATAAGTTTGGGTATATTTTGTTGAATACTTCTAATAAGAGTGAAGCCGCTGTAGGATATGGTACTTTATACGGTGATATGTGTGGTGGTTTATCTGTCATAGGCGACTTGTACAAAATGGAGGTTTATGCACTATGTGACTATATCAATCGAGAAAAAGAAATTATTCCACAACATATCCTCACCAAAGCCCCTTCTGCCGAATTACGTCCCAATCAAAAAGACAGCGACTCGCTTCCAGAATACGAACAATTAGATGAAGTCCTTTTTCAGTATATTGAAAATCGTAAAGGACCCAAAGAGATTATCGAAATGGGATTTGATAAGGCATTGGTAGATCGCACCCTTCGTTTGGTCAATATGAGTGAATACAAACGCTACCAAACACCACCAATGTTACGAGTCTCCTCGAAAGCATTTGGAATGGGACGTCGGATGCCTATCGTAGGTAAGTATTTATCTTAGTCTTCGTGTATGTTTCGAATTGTCCTAATTACTTAGTACCTTAGCCGATAAGCATCAAGTATATTCACTTCCATTTATACATACCTTCATAATGGCAAATAACATTAAGATATTGGTTGTCGATGATGAGCAAGATGCCCTAGACTTCATTGGTTATAATCTAACCAAAGAGGGCTTCGAGGTAATCACGGCACTCAATGGCTTATCTGCTATCGAATTAGCAAAAGAGCATACTCCACAGCTCATTTTACTCGACATCATGATGCCTGAATTAGATGGAATCCAAGCCTGCAAAGAGCTACGTCAAATTCCAGAGCTAGACAATACACTCATTGTGTTTCTAACCGCTCGCAGCGAAGAATTTACCCAAGTTGTAGCACTCGATATTGGAGGGGATGACTTTCTCACCAAGCCCATTCGACCTCGCTTTCTAATTAGCAAAATCAAATCCTTATTACGACGCTACCAACAACAAGATACCAATAAGGTGATTAAAATTGCGAATTTAGAAATTGACCGTGAAGCCTTTGTCCTCAAAAAAGAAGAAACTAGACTGGATCTTCCCAAAAAAGAATTTAACTTACTCTATTTGCTTGCTTCCAAGCCAGGAAAAGTATTTACTCGCGAAGAAATTCTCAATAAAATATGGGGAACCGATGTCATTGTCAATGATCGAACCATTGATGT
>JAHDHP010000357.1 GCA_020631245.1 Bacteroidota bacterium
CTCCTACCTCCGTATGGGGTACGAAGCAATTGCCTGCCGAAAAATGGCTGCACCTGATTTCTCAACTACCTTCCGATCATTTGATTTTTTTATTGGGTGCGCCTAGTGATGTTGATGCTTGTGCGGCTATTCAAAAATCATCTGTACATCCTCAGATTTATAATCAGGCGGGTAAATTGAGTTTATTACAATCAGCCGCTTTGATGCGAGGGGCGGTGATGAATTATGTAAATGATTCGGCTCCACTCCACCTTGCTTCTGCCATGAATGCTCCTGTAACCGCCTTCTTTTGCTCTACTGTTCCTGCCTTTGGATTTACACCACTCTCCGAACAATCAACTATTGTAGAAGTCGCTACTCCCCTTCCTTGTCGTCCTTGTGGCTTACACGGACATAAGGAATGTCCTCGTGGACATTTTCGATGTGCAAAGGAAATTATAATATCGGCCTAATGACTGCCACTAACTCACTCATCATCATCGAAGTAGCTCCCCACAATACGCGCCCATCAATATCAAAATAAGGAGCATCGACTTTAAAGCCTGAACTCGTATGAATTAGTTTCTGCTTGACCACTCCTTCCTCAAAAAAACGAATCAAAGGTACTTCGATAATCTCTTCAACTTCTGTTGGATTGGGGATAAAATCAGGGCGTGTTTGTGTCATTCCTACTGTTGGGAAAACGAGTGAATTACTGACAGGGATAAATAGTTGGCTTAATTGCCCTAATACCTCCACTGAATGTCTCGGTACGCCAAATTCTTCTTCTGTTTCTCGCAGGGCGGTTTGTATAATATCATCATCATCTTCCTCCATACGTCCACCTGGAAAACTAATTTGTCCTCCATGTGCATAACCACTTTGGGGTCGTTGCATAAACGCAATATGTACTATTTCTTGAACGGGGTATAAAAGGGCTAAAACCCCTGCCTTTTTAGCTTTAGAAAGGTCTGGAAAAATAACTCCAGGTGGAAGGCGAAAATTAGGAGACATCTTTTTGCGTACTTCATCTGCAGGTAATGGTTCTTGAAGTCGTTTACGAAGAAAGGTGCTAATTTTAGAGAGATTTTGGCTCATCGTTATTGTTGTTATCTATTTGATTGGTTTCAGCAGCTAAATATTTTCCTATAATAAGAGCAACAAGTATGGTTAAATATAGTTGACCAATCAGACCAATCATGATGGTACACGACTTGGCGAGTGGATGTACGGGTGATATGTCGCCATATCCAATACTGGTTAAAGTAACATAGCTGAAATAGATAAAATCGTAAAAATCAGCATTCTCAGGTAAGGTAAAAGCATTGGGAAAACTCTCTTCTATTAGTAAAAATAAAGGAGTGGCTAAAACACCCAATATTAAATACCCAGATACACAAGCAAACAAATCGTTGGCATCAACCTCTTTAGAGTGCATGATATAATTTACAATTTTGAGAAAGACAAGCGTAAAAAAGCTAAGGGTAGCACCCCCATTGAGTATCCGTAACCAAAACAAGTCGCTTTGAAGAATAAAAGTAATAAAAGCCAATAGACCTAAAATCAAAAAACCAACTAGCTCTCTATTACTGCTTGTTGTATAAATAATACACATCAATATCACCAAGCCATAAATCAATTCTATTAAAACGATATTACCTGCAAAGGTGGTAGATATGGGAGGTACAATAATCAGTACCAACAAACTAATCATTAGAAACAAATAATTAGGATGTCGATAATGGTGTTGTAAATGTTGATAAAAATACCTCATAACTATATGGATTAAATAGCTCTCCCATCTCTTCTTGGGTCACCCGCCCCAGTCAATACGCCTTTTTCATTGCGATAGATAGAATGTGCACCTCCAAAAAAATGATGTAATTCCTCCCAACTCGTCACCTTCCCAAATTGCTCTATTTGATAAATAGCATCTATAAATCCAGGTTCTAAAAATAGCTGTTCATGTTCAAAATGTACACGTGGCACACTCACGGCCTCTTCTACAGACATCTTCAAATCAATGATATTGTGTAGCACTTGAAAAATGGCTGTTCGAATTCGATTGGCCCCTCCTGTTCCAGTAACAATCGAAACTTGTTGGTCGGCATCTAAAGTAATGGTTGGTGACATCATCGAAGAAAGGCGACTATTTTCTTTCCAAGTATGAAAACCATTTGGATTTAGATCTTCCTCTCCCAACATATTATTGAGCATGATTTGTGTTCCAGGTATCCAATAACCACAACCCTCTCCCATAGAGGTAGTTACACTTGCTGCATTTCCTTGTGCATCTAAAACACTAATATGCGTGGTACAACCGCGTTTAGGTGGGAGCTTTTGTTGATAAGCTTGTACAAAATCGGGAGCTAAGAATTGTTGACTCAATAAGGCATCATGGATAAACCCATCTAATTTTTCTTTTCGTGCTATATTGGTTTGCTGCATCACTTCTGCTAACAGTTCCACATGCTCTTTCGTATTAAAATCACTCTTTTCAAAACGATAATCTTGTAACAATGAAAGGGCAAAAGCGATCAACAAACCACCCGAACAAGGTGGAGGATTGGTTAATATTTGATGGTTTCTATATTGAAAAGCAAGAGGTGCGCGTTCAATAACCTCGAAGTCTTTAAAATCCACTAAACTTAAATGACCGCCTCGTTCTTCGGAGTCTTTTACAATTTGTTGGGCTAATTCTCCCTCATAAAAAGGATGCTCTCCTTCTCGCTCCATCCACTCTAAAGTATCGGCAAATTGTGGCATTTTATACCGATCACCATTTCCAATCAATTGATTTGTTGCTGACTGACAAAAAATGCTTCGCCCAACAGCCTCATGTGTATAAATTGGCCCCAGCATTCGTAATACACTCGCTTGATATGGACTTACGACCACTCCCTCTCTAGCCAATTTCTTAGCAGGAATTGTAATTTCAGAAATAGGTAAGCTTCCTAGTCTTCGGTGAATGTGCAACCAACCTTTTATAAACCCAGGAACCGCAGCCGAAGCCATCCCAATATGAAAGGTCTGAATAGCTGCTCCAAGCTGTAAGTTAACAGGGAAAAAATCAATCTGCTTGGTGTCCTTTTTTTGTTGTGGAGTCTGGCTAAAAAAATCAAATAAGCAGCTGCGTTTACTCGTTTCAGAATAGCCCAATAAAAATCCGCCTCCTCCTGCCGAAGTCGTACAGGGTTCTGCGACACAAGAGCTTAACATTGCGCCTAAAGCGGCATCAAAGGCATTTCCTCCCATATCTAAAATGTCCCGTCCTGCTTGGGCAGTTGCAGGATGTCCTGCGGCAATTATTCCTCGTTTTTTCATAGATCGCAAAGATACGTAATCAATGTTAATTGCATGATTTCAAAAATGACTGTATATTTATTTTTTTTTGTTAAAGACGTTGCATATAACTTCTTTACACAGACGTTGCACGCAACGTCTCTACAATAATTTTAACTATGCCTGTTATTCAATCTTCGTATCAATCTCCTTCTTTTTTGGTAGGCGGCAATATGCAAACCATTTATCCTTATTTATTCCGAAAAATAAAAGGAGTTAACTATACCCGTGAACGCATTCCAACCCAAGATGACGATTTCCTAGACTTAGATTGGTCGCGCAAAGGACATCGAAAACTAGTCATTATTTCACATGGCTTAGAAGGGAGTTCGGAGAGTACATATGTCAGAGGGATAGTAAAATCTGCTAATTTAGTAGGCTTTGATGCCCTTGCTTGGAACTACCGTGGCTGTAGTGGTGAAATAAACAATTTGTCAACTGCTTATCATAGTGGTGCTACTGACGATTTAGATTGGGTGATTCAACACATTGAAAAGCAATACGACTATCAAACAATTTACTTGATTGGTTATAGTCTAGGAGGCAACCTCACTCTCAAATACCTAGGAGAAGGACGCCAACTATCACCACTCATCAAAAAGGCAGCTGTGATGTCGGTACCCTGTAATTTGGCAAGCTGTGCCGAGAATTTCAAAACGGGTTTTACTCGCATTTATCAACACCGATTCCTACAAACACTCAAAGAAAAAACACGTATCAAATCGCTGCGTTCCCCTCACTTATTCGATCAAGCTGCTATCGAAAAAATCAATACCATTGTTGATTTTGACGACCTCATAACTGGCCCCTATCACGGTTTTCAGAATGCAGCTGATTATTATGCCAAATGTCGTAGTGATCAATTTATACCCGATATTACTATCCCTACCCTACTCATCAATGCCAAAAACGATCCTTTCCTTACGCGCTTCTGTTTTCCTTATACCGAAGCCAGTCAAAGTAAACACGTCTTCCTAGAAGCTCCTGATGAAGGCGGACATGTTGGATTTTATGCGCCTGGAGGTAATATGTACTGGTCAGATAAGCGGATTTTACAATTTTTACTAGATAATAGTTGATCACTTATTCCGAAAATATCGAAAAATCTGACTATATTTAAAATACCTTATCCATTATTATATTTACCCGATACAAAAAACCAATCTTATGGAAATGAATTTCTTACCCATCATTGTTGCTGCCCTGATTCCTATGATAATGGGTTTTGCTTGGTATCACCCTAAAACACTTGGTACTAAATGGATGCAGTCAATAGGCAAAACAGAAAGCGAACTCCAAGAAGGTTTTAATATGCCTTTAGTTATGGGAGTTTCTCTAGTTTTATCCTTTCTACTTGCCTTTGCAATCAATGCCTTTACAGAAATGACACACAAAGATGTAGTTGATGGCGTACTTGTATATGGCAGCCATCACACCTTTGGACATGGAGCCTTACATGGTGG
>JAHDHP010000358.1 GCA_020631245.1 Bacteroidota bacterium
TCCCTCTTCCTCCGCCTTTTTAAAAGCAACTTTCTGATTTTCAGGAAGTTGCTTTTGCTATTTTAGAAAGGTCTGTCTATTTCTTGACACAAGCTCACCCAAACCTATCAAAGTTCAGTAGGAGAATGAAATAAATATCTGGGCGTGCCCAAGCCGCAATACTACCACTTGCCCGTTCATGCGTCTTCGCATGAACACTATAAACCATCACATACGTCCTCGCATGAAACGAACAAGCAATGGCAGCACTGCGGCTTGGTCGGGCTTTCGGCTAATATGTGGCTACTCGCACAGGCTTCGCTATGGTCGTCCCTTGTCTTCGCTCCGACCGCTCAGCCTTCGGCACTCCCTAGCTCAGTCCTATGCTCCTGACGCCCCATTCCGCCTCGATCCCTCACGCGGAAAACGTGCGATGGAAGTACTTTTACTCTTCATTATACATGGTACATTTTGTAGTGAATCGTTTTTACAAAAGTATAACGGGATATACTTCTTCTGATATTGAAGCTTAATACGTACACTAGTCGCACGAAAGGAAATGCTGCTGACGGTGATTATACCACATTTCCTCTTTTTACCCTAAAAATGTATTTTTTTACCCCTCTCTTTTTAATATATTATCTACATTCGTGTTATTTAGGCAAAAAAATGAATGACCAATCGTAATGAAGCGAAAAATAAAAGAGATAGATTTTAAACATAAAAAGAGTGATCGTTATCGGTTTGACTTGGTAGAATTGGAAGATATTCTAAGCCGAAATGCGGAAGACCATAATCAATTTGAGCATCACAAAATTTCTTTTTATGTGATAGTAATTATCACCCATAATGAAGGGCAACACAGTATTAATTACAAAGATTACTCTTATGAAAGAGGTACGGTGTTTACCTTGCGAAAAGATAATATTCACAAATTCTACCAAACGAATGCTAAAGGAAAGTTTCTTGTTTTTACGGAAGATTTTGTCATCCGCTTTTCAGACAAAGACGCAAGCTTCAAATCCTTTCAATTATTTAACGAAATGTTAGGCTCTCCCAAACTACAACTTAGTAATAGCGAATTTGAAGAAGTAGAAAACCTACTCCATCAAATAGAGAATGAATATAGGGAAGTGAATGACAAACATTCCACTGAAATAATAAGAAACTTGATACAAGTTTTAATTCTCAAACTATTTCGAGTAAAATCGAAAGGGAAGGATAATTTGGAAAAAAAAGGACATTTATTGAAGTTTATTACCCTACAAGAAATTATAGAAAAGGACTGTTTTGAAAGTAAAAAAGTAGCTTATTATGCTCAAAAAATAGGTGTTTCAACTAGAACACTAAATAATATAACGCAAAGTATAATAGGTAAACGTGCCAAAACATTTATTGATGAGATTGTCATTCTCCAAATCAAACGACTTTTAATTAATTCAGAGTTGTCATTCACAGAAGTTGCCTACGAAACAGGATTTGATGACCCGACTAATTTTTTCAAGTATTTTAGAAAAAATACAGGTTTCTCACCCAGGCAATTTAAAGAAAACCATAAATAACCCCCTTTCCACTTTCCCCTTTTTACCCTAAAAAGGCATTTTTTTACCCCTCTCTTTATTAGCTACTATCTACATTTGTACTGTTCAATATTCATTTAAATTAGAGAGTAACAGCCTTAATTCCTGATTTGAAACATATTGAAGATTGCTCAATTGCATTACATTACTAATTTTCACACCATGAAAAACTTCACAATATTCACACTTGTACTTTCGGTACTATTCATTGGCTGTAATTCACAAAAAAAACTAACAACTACAAATTCTAACCAAATCATGAAAAACAAAGAATCAATAAAGGCTTTTTACGGAAAAGCATTGACAGTAAATAAGGAAACTAGACCTACAACAGTATTAACTCCCCTATTAGCTGAAGGATTCAAATCTTCGAGTTCAGTAGATTCTAAAGGGGCAGCACAACTGATGGGGCAATTAGAGTTTTTTTGGAAAATTATTCCTGATTTGAAATGGGAACCCCAACAGATAATTAATGAAGGAGATGTATATATTGTAAGAAGTATTGCATCAGGAACACCGAATGGTGATTTTATGGGAGTACCTACCAATGGTACCCAATCTTTTAAAATTATGACCATTGACATGCATACGATGAAAGATGGAAAATTTATCAGTACTCATCATGTCGAGGATTGGGTGACTGCCATGAAGCAATTGAAACCTATTCAAGATAATTCATCGGAAAAACAATCTAAGGAAACCATGAAAATTGCAAGTTCCTATATGGAAGCGATGGGTAAAGGGGATATGGAAACAATGATAAATCTAATGCATGATGATATGGTGTGGCAAAATGAAGGAGATAGTAGTTTACCCTGGATAGGTCCTTGGAAAGGTAAGAAAGTAATCTTAGAAGAATTTATGCCTCTTTTTGGAGAAAATTTTAAAACGCTTCAATGGGAAACCAATGATGCTATTTCAGGGGGAGATACAGCAGCTTTCTTTGGTCGAATGGTTGGTCTGACAACCAAATCTAATCAACAAACTAAGGAATTTACTTTTGCATTACGTGTAAAAGTGAAAGATGGAAAGATTATACTTTGGAATTGGTTTGAAGATAGTTATGAGGTGTCTAAAACCTATCACAAGTAAAAAAAGGCCTTATTCATCAACAAAAGCCAATGCCATATAAATGGCATTGGCTTTTCTAAAATCAAGACAGCCTCTTAGCCTCCTTGCAATACCCCCCAATACGTAAAATTAATTATTTCAGTTCCTGAATTAATATCGAAATTAAAACTTACCTCTCCATCACTAAATGCTCCTGTCCCTTCAATCAATACAATATTACCACCCAAACCAACATTCTGTTCAGGAATGATAAACTCTCCATTTGTTTTTAGTTCTATATACCCATCTCCAACAAAAGTCATGGCATTGATACCTTCGGGGGAAGCAAAGAATGTCATACTACCAGCAGAAACAGTAGAACCAAAAATCAGTTCTCCCAAATATTGCCCATAAAATTGTTCTCTAAACTCATCTTCACAATTGGCTCCTGTATACCAATCTCCACAATTACATGATCCATCCTCACAAATGCCATCGTTTAGGCAGAGGACATCATCACAATTGTCTTTGGAACAGGCTCCTAATAACAGGCAGCACATTAAAACGCATAAATAAAAACGGGAAATCATATTTGTTGAATTTAATTTAAAACAAGACAGTCCAGCAATTACAAGAAGGAGGAGCTATTGTGAATCCTTCTACTTACATTATTTTATTCCTAGATAAGTAAAAGTCGCTGTTTCAGTTCCTCTTGTTCCTGTAAAAGTCATATTGACTTGATTATCAGTAAAAGAACCTGTCCCTTCCACAAAAAAGCTTTCCCCATCTAAGTTTAAATTTTGTATTGGTATAGTAAAATCTCCATTAGGTTGAAGTTCCAAATACCCTGTAAAGCCGAATGACATAAACTGCACACCTTTGGTGGAGGAGTAATAAGAAATATTAGAGGCACTAGAAGTACTACCTATACTTAAAAACCCTTCATATTCTCCATAAAATTGTTCTCTTAGCTCATCTTCACAATTGTTTCCAGTATACCAATCTCCACAATTACAAGATCCATCTTCACAAAAGCCATCGTGCAGGCAGAAGTTATCCTTACATTTATCTTTGGAACAGGCTCCCAGCAATAAACAACACATGATGATGCATAGATAAAAGCGGTAAATCATTTGTTTTGAATTTGGTAAAAAAAATTTGCAGGTGGGCAATATAAGAATATATTCTAGATTCAAAAAATCAATTAATAACTATATATCATGTTCATTTCTTTACTAATCAAATAAACTTAACTGCTTAGGTCTGGATCGTTCTTGGTCTCCTGGCCAAACGGGCATCTCCCCTACTTCCATATTCGCCTCGTTTGCTGTTTGTGCTTGCATGACTTCATGAAATCTCCTTGCAAGTTGGGGGGCAAACTCGTCGCCTGGACTGTGCATAAAAATATAGGGAGTTTTGCCTGCTTTGATCCATGTAATCGTTTGTTGGGTAAGGAGTTGGATTTGGTCTTCATTGGGTTCGATATCGCGATGACCAATATATCGTAGAAAGGGATGATTAGCGGTGGTATTAAGTCGGCGGGGCATTCGAGGTTTTTTGCTTTGGGCAGTGCGAGTTATCCCATCGGTAGGATGGATGGAATAGAGTTCGATGGTGTCGAAATGAGCACGGTTGATTTGGTATTGTTCGAGAAGGTCGTTGAGGCGGTTTTCTTGCTTGTCTTCATCGTAAAAATCTAAGCTCCTTACTTCGAGGGAGTAGGTAAAATGCTGGGGAAGTAGGGGCAGAAACTTTTCGAGTCGCCTCATACCTGTTTTGTTAAAGGAAGGTGGTAATTGAATGAAGTATTGTCCAACTTTTTCGGCAATGACTTCCATTTGCTGGAAGAATTGTTTGGTTTCACTGGCGACGTCTCGTAGCTTGTAATCGTGGGTGATGATTTTGGGTAGCTTGAAGGAGAACCGAAAGTGGTCGGGTGTTTCTTGCCGCCATTTGTCGAGCCACTCTTGGCGTGGCATGGAATAAAAAGTGCTATTGGCTTCAACGGTATTGAAAACTTGCGCGTATTGAGGGAGATAGTCGCGCGGTTTGGCTTTTTTTGTGAAGAGACTGCCTTGCCAGTCTTTGTTTCCCCACATGGGGCAGCCGAGGTAGTAGGTTTGGAGCATAGATGGTGATTGGGTGATTGGGTGATTGGGTGAT
>JAHDHP010000359.1 GCA_020631245.1 Bacteroidota bacterium
ATCACCCAATCACCCAATCACCCAATCACCCAATCACCCAATCACCCAATCACCTTTTCCCCTCCCACATAAGTGGCCAATACTTCCGTTTGCGTTACAAGCTCCTCCGCTACTTGCATCAAATCTCGATCCAAGACGACTAAATCAGCCACTTTGCCCACCTCTAAACTACCTCGTTCTTTTTCCTCAAAATTCGCATAAGCCGCCCAACTAGTCATCGCTTGCATCGCCTGTTTACGAGTCAAACCCTCTTCTGGCTGAAATCGCTCTTCTGGATAACCTTGTACATCGCGTCGAGCGATGGCCGCATAAAATCCGAGAATAGGATTCACCGATTCAATCGGAAAATCACTACCAGCCGCTACAAAACCATTTTGTTGGAGTAAACTCTGAAATCGGTAGGCATTTTTAGTGCGCGCTTCCCCCAAACGATCTTTTACCCAATACATATCAGAAGTTGCGTGCGTCGCTTGGATAGAAGGCGTAATCGAATTATTACCAAAACGATTCAAATCAGTAGGGTCTAAAATCTGTGCATGTTCAATGCGCCAACGCTTATCATTCTTGCCCTGTAAAACCGCCTCATAAATATCCAACATCTGTTTATTAGCTGCATCACCAATGGCATGAGTCGCCATTTGAAAGCCATATTTATCACAAAGGCGAGCTTGGGCTAATAAGTCTTCTTTTTGGTGAATCGCAATCCCACAGGTAGAAGGATCATCCGAATAAGGAGTCAATAACCAAGCTCCCCGCGAACCCAAAGCACCATCTGCAAAATACTTCATGGTGTGTACCCGCAAACGCTCTTTATAGATAGGTCCTTGTTGAAAAAATATATCTCTTTCTGCATCATCCGTATGTACCATACAATTAAAACGCATTTTCAATGCTCCATTCCGATGCATGTCATCTATTATATTAATATGGTATTGACCAATTTTAGCCTCTCCCAAAGTTGTCAATCCATATCTAAAGCAATCTTGTTCTGCTTGTTTGAATAAGTCCCACCATTTCTCTTTAGATGGGGAAGGAAAGGTATGCCATACTGCGGCAATAGCAGTCTCTAATAATAAACCAGTCGCTTCTCCCTGTTCTACCACCACTTCCCCTCCTGGAATAATAGACTTCGCATGTACCCCTGCTTTTGCTAGGGCTTTTTGATTGGCAACAGCAGCATGGTAGTCTATTCGCACTAGTAAAATCGGAATGTCGGGGAAAAGCTGCGTTAATAACTTCCCATTAGGCATCGACTTATCATCCCATTTAGTCTGGTTCCACCCAATACCGACAATTGCCTCCTGCTCTGGATATTGTTGTCGATGTAGTTTTACTCGTTCCAATACCTCTTCCCATGAACTAGCGTCAGCCAGTTTTACCTGCTCCAACATAGGAGCATAGCTAATCAAATGGCAATGGGCATCATAAAACCCAGGATATACAAATTTGCCTTCTAAGTTGATTGATTCTTTGGCATCTAACTGTGAAAGGAGTTCCTCATTTGTGCCTGTTGCCACCACTTTCCCCTCGTGAATACCAATAGCCTCACAGGTAGAAAAATCCTGATCTACCGTATAGATCGTAGTGTTATGTAATAATAAATCGATTTCCATGTAATCAATGAGTGATTTAGTGAATGTGTGAATGAGTAATTTTTGGGACTAAATATCATGAACTAAAAAATCTGACCCCTGAATCCTGACTCCTGAAACCTTTGTATTTATTTAAATGCCGCCAACAACAACTGGTCATCTCCATATACAAACCCATCTCCAAAGTAGGAACCATAACTAATAAACTCTGTAAAGCCCACCTGTTTTAATAACTCCACCAACTGACGATAGGTGTACACGCGAACACTACTAGTTGAAATAGTTTGTTTATCATCTTGAATAACAGTCCACGAACCATCCATACGCCCTGTTTCATAATTTAAAATACGTTCTTCAAGTACAATACAGTCCTCAAATTTCCAAAACCCCTTCGATGTGAAAATAGGAAGTAAGGTTTCCATTACATGTGCATCAATTAATAAACAACCACCAGGTTTCAACGCGCGATATGCTCCTTCTAAAAAAGCTAGATTATCCGCATCTTCAAAGTATCCAAAACTATTGAACAGACACAAGACTGCATCAAAATCACCTTCAAAATTCAATTGTCTCATATCACCTTGTACCCACTTAATTTCTTCCGCTACTTTGCCTATCGCTTCTTGCTTGCCAATTTCAAGGAGTTTTTCATTGTAATCCATAGCGGTTATCTCAAAACCTTTCGAAGCCAACTGCAAGGCAATACGTCCAGTACTACAAGGTACATCCAATATTTTTTGGTAAGTATGTGTATGTAAAAAGTAATTGAGGAAGGCGATTTCTTGTTCCGTTTGTTCAGGTGATTTGGTATGCTGTTGCATAATGATCCATGCTTCATCAAAATAGTCTTTCCACCAGTTCATTGATTTGTGTTTTGGTTTTGGAGAGGTAAGATAGAAAAAAATAATACGAAGAATAATACGATAAGGACTAAGAACGATATTTCCCGACATTTTTATTACTTTTATCCCCATCATCAATTTAAAAATCCCATGCAATATATACAGCTAGAACAACAAGGTTCGCTTGTAATTATACGATTTCAACATCCCCAACATAAAGAAAAGGTACTTGTAAATTCCATTTTTGTACAGGAATTAGCAACAGTAGTAGATGCTATAGAGGGAGATACAGCAGTAGAAGCAGTGGTATTATGGGGAGGAGAACATGATTTTTGTGAAGGCTTAGATATCAGGCATATACTAGCTATTGAAAAAGTAGATGAATGGGAACGAGTCAGTAGAGAAGCTTTTCGAGTATTGGAGATGATCGAAAAGTCAATAAAACCCTATGTGGCTGCTATTCATGGAGAAGCACAAGGAGCAGGATTAGCAATTGCTTTAGCTTGCCATTATCGCTTGGGAAGCCACGACCAAGATACTCGTTTGGGATTCCCTGAAATTCGTTATGGTTTGATCCCTCCTTTTGGAGCCATACAGCGAGTTACCCACCTCATTGGCGTGCGACATGCCTTAGAAATAATGCTTACAGGTAATCAACTAAATGTAAAACAAGCCAAAGAAATGGGTTTAGTAGATCGCCTCATGCATAAAGATGGGGTATTAAGTGCTGCTATCCGACAAGCAAAGGCACTAGTAGGCAAAAAAATTGTTCGTCCTTCTTATAAATCAACCACCGATAAACTATTAGATAGTAATCCTTTAAGCCGCTCTGTATTGATTAACCAAGCCCGAGAGCATCTTTTAAATCAAACACAAAATAACTATCCCGCTCCTTTGAAATTAATAGATAGTATGGAGATGGGCATTCAATATGATGAAAAGGCTGGCTACGAAGCAGCCATTAAAAATATGGATGAATTAGTAGTGCATCCAATAAGTAAACAGATGATGAGGTTTGAAGCTGCCAAACAAGGACAACTAGAAGAGGCTGATGAACGAGACGCAAAACGGATTAAACGCATAGGTATTTTAGGAGCAGGTAAGATGGGAACAGGTATCGCCAGTGATTGTTTGGTTCATAACATTCCCGTACTTATTAAAGATGTACATGCAGATGTTTTACGACTTTCCAAGCAAAGCATTTGGCAACGATTAGTAGCACATGGGGAAGAACATTTACTGTCAGATGTACAGGTAGAGCAGATGATGCAACAACTAATAAGTCAAATAGATTACCGCCACTTCGAAAAACTAGACATCGTTTTAGAAGCTGTATTTGAGGATCTAAGTCTGAAACGAAAACTTTTAAAAGCATGTGAAACCATTTGTCGAAAGCAATGTATCCTGGCCTCTAATACCTCTTCTATACCCATACGTGACATTTCGCGAGATATAGAACATCGTGATCGTGTCATTGGCATGCATTATTTGCCTCCTCAAAAAGAAGGGGCTTTAGTAGAGATTATAACACAAGAAGAAACAGCCTCTTGGGTAATAGCGACTGCCGTAGCATTTACGAGGAAACAAGGACGAATGAGCATTATCGTAAAAGATCAACCTGGCTTTTATACCACTCGGTTGTTAGCAGCATATCTCAACGAAGCCTTTTTATTATTAGAAGAAGGTGGACGCATAGAACAAATAGATCAATGTGCTATTGAACTGGGTTTTGCAAGTGGCCCTTTTTCACAAATTGACCAAATGGGAGTAGATGTTTGCCAAGCGATTATGGGCGGGCAATTGATGGCTCTTTATACTCGAAATCATGGAGGAGGGGTAAATTGGAATAAACAATTACAGGCTATGATCGAACAGAGTTTGAAAGGAAGAAAAAGCCAAAAAGGATTTTACCACTATAAAGCCAAAAAAGGACGATTTGTAGCACAAGGAGAAGTAGGGGAAGTATATGACTATTTTAAAGTAAAAGAACAACGAGACTTATCTATTAAAATGATGCGCCAACGTCTGATGTGGAGTGTCGTTAATGAGGCCCGTAAATGCTTAGTAGAAGGAGTGATTGCTTCTGAGAACGATGGAGATATGGGAGCTGTCTTAGGTATAGGTTTTCCGAACTTTACGGGAGGTCCCTTTAGTTATATGAAACAATTGGGAGAAAGCACTGTAAGAGAGCGTTTACAATTACTGACTGATGAGTATGGCGAACGATTTATGAGGAATGATTGAACGATTAACGGTTGAACGGTTGAACGGTAAATCGTGAGAAGTCATCGTTTTCAATCTAGCCACTGAAACTTGTCGTAAATACCACTAGCGAAGA
>JAHDHP010000360.1 GCA_020631245.1 Bacteroidota bacterium
GAATGACTTATGAGCAGGCGTTTTTTCCCGACGATTTGCGTTTTTTTTGAAAAAATCGATTTTTCGATTGGACAATTAGTGATTAATATCGGACGTTTATTGGTCACTCGTTCCTTCATGAACCCACCTCTATATCTCCTCCGAGGAGGAGACTTTGGGACAGTCTACTCTTTAAAATTGCAGCGTAACGCCTATTCACTCAATCGCACATTCACTAATTCACTCATTGTCTTTTGCGTAAGGGATAGTAGTGGTAGCTTGGTGAAATGGCTGCCTAGTGAGGCAAGGACTAGCGGGGCTGACAGCGGCAAGACACCGCTAGGACTATGCAGAACAGGCTGCCATGAAGCAACTACAAACGGATAGCCCGACCCCATTTTTGCCAATCGAAACCTGTCAGCTTAGTAAAACCTAACAGCTTGATTGGCAAAAATGGGGGTACGCCCAACTGATAAAAATAATCGTTTTTTAAAGCTTCAAAAACTTCTGCAAAAAGGCATCTTTGCGAATCGGGGAGAGAGTTATTTCTGCCTTATCTACGGTAATTATTTTGGGGTGTTTGCCTCGATGAAACTGCCGAATATAATTGAGATTAAGGATATGGGAACGGTGTACGCGTTGAAAATTAAAATCTTCCAATAACTGTTCAAACTCCTTGATAGGTTTGGATACAATTTGCGGCTTCGTATCTTTCAGATAGAAGGTTGTATAATTTCCTTCTGATTCTAAACGAATGATTTCATTGAGTTTGATGAAGATAAATCCTTCTAAGGTAGGGAGGGCAATTTTGTGAAACTGTTGGTTTAGATTTTCTTGTAAGACGCGAATTTGTTGGCGGTTATTTGTTGATTTGGGACGCTGATCTACCTTTTTGATGGCGGCTTGTAATTCTTCCAGATCAATAGGTTTGAGCAAAAAATCGAGCGCGGCAAATTTGATAGCTTTTAGGGCGTATTTATCGAAGGCGGTGGTGAAAATGACCTCAAAATCAGGATTTGGTACATAATCAAATAATTTAAAGCCATTTTCTTGCGGCATTTCAATATCTAGAAATACAATGCGCGGTTTGTGTTCTTGTATTAGTGGAACAGCTTCTTTTATAGAACTAATACTCTCTACTAATTGTACGGTTGGACAATATTTAGAAAGCATTACTTTAAGCGTTTCACGACTAGAGCTTTCGTCATCAATTATAATTGCTTTGAGTAGGGAGCTAGTATTTGCTGGCATAGCTTATGTTTAATGCAGGTGTGATTGGATGGGTGAAACAGAATGACTTATGGTTAATGTATATATTTATTCTCGCAACACAGGAATCAATATTTTGACCTTTGTTCCTTGACAGACTCCATCATCATCCTCTAAATCTATAATTTCCATTTTTACATTTTCAACTTGCGTATTGGTTTGTAATAAATCAATCCGTTGTTGGGTAATATCCAGTCCCGAAGATTGGTATTCCGTAGGACGCCAACTTCCCATTTCTTTTGCCTTTTTTCTACCTACTCCGTTATCTTCTACGATACAAACCAAGACCTCTTTCTTCAATTCAAATGAAACCTTCAATTTCCCTCCTTCTTTTTTGTGCAACAGACCATGTCGAAATGCATTTTCCAAAATAGGCTGGATAATCAAAGGAGGAATAAAAACATCCTCCTCTAAGGTATTTCCGACATCTACATCGACACTTACCTTCTCCCCAAAACGCAATAATTCAAGGTCAATATACAAGTGTAGAAATTCAATTTCATCTTCGAGTGGTAGGAGGCTTTGTTTCGAATTTTCAAAAATGGAACGCACTAATTTGGAGAAAGAAGAGATATATTTACTTGCTTTTGTTTGCTGATTGGTATGAATCATTGATTGTAGGGCATTCAAACAATTAAATACAAAATGTGGATTCATTTGTGCGTACAAAGCCTGCATTTTTAAGTCGGCCAAACGTTTATTGAGGGCTGTTTTGGCGACCTCTTGTTGCTTAATAGTCCGCAGGCGATATTGGAACAAAGCATACATCAATGCTCCAGCTAATAAGAGAAGTAATCCTTTAAACCAAGCGGTTTGCCAAATTGCTGCTTTGATTCGAAAGCGTACACGCTGTTCCTTATTACTCACTAATCCATCTGGATTAATGCCGCGAATTCGAAAGACATAATTACCTGGTGAAAGTTGATAATTCACTGTTTTACTAGACGTTGTAAACCACTCTTTTTCATAGCCTTCCAGCGAGTAGCTATAACTTACATTTTCATGTCCTATAAAAGCAATTGCACTATAGGAAATGTTGATTTGGTTCTCCCAATAAGGTAACTCGAATACTTCCTCCTGTTTACCTGTTAAAGAATAAGTCGAATCCATTCCCTTTAATGCCTCAATCACCACTGTTAAATGGTTGCTATCGGTGAAGTTGCGTTGAATATTCATAAAGTTAAGTCCCTGATAAGTCGCTGCCCATAAGGTGTCTCCTTGTTTATAGATACTACTCACCTGATTATCTACCAAGCCATCATGCATATCAACCAATTCCCAAGTATTATAATTAGGAGCTAGTACCTTGAGCACTCCCAAGTTAGTGGCGACCCATAAATTTTCTGCTTCGTCCACAATGATTTCTTCTGTTGAAGTGATATCAGGAGCAGGTTGATAAAGAATACTTGTATCCTGAAACCCAATAATACCCTTTCCATTGGTTGCCAACCACATGGTGCCATCTTTTGTCTTATTAATATCTTTTATCAAGGTGGTAATTGGAAAGGGGTGCTGCCATAAAGAATCTTTCTCATAGATAAATAGGCCCTTATTTAAAATCCCCATCCATATTTTGGTGGGCGACTCTTGATAGATCGCGTAACAACGATTTTCAAAATCAAATTTTATTTTTTTATCCCAAGATACAACTCCCTCTCTATGCCCCATCCATATCTCATTATTATAGCCCCTTCTAAGCTCCTTACTAGAAGATACAACTCTTTCTCGATCAGTTATAATAGGAGGGTTGCCACTATAATTAACCAATTCATACGCTCCTGTATTAGAGCTACAGTAAAGTATATCTGTTTCTTCCACATAACACAAATCATTGATTTCTGATCCCTTTTCAACTGGTAAATTAAAGTGCTCTCCCGACTTTTGAATGACCCAGGTTCTACCTTTTGCCATTCCAATAATAATATCTCCGTTTTTCCCCTCTTCAATCGAAAAAGCTTGACGTACTGGAATATCCGAATTTTGGGGCGAGTAAAATTGGGAATGAATATTAGGAACTAAATAGATACCACCTCCGAGGGTTCCAAACCAATGATTCCCCTCATTATCTTGATATATCTTGCTAATAAGACGTTCATTAGGAAAATAAGGACGATGCGGATTAATCGGCTCTTTAGAAGGAGTAAAACCCCAAACACCACCATTGTTAGATGTTACCCAATAATTAAGATCTTTATCTCGATAAACGGTATGATAGATCTTTTTTTTATTTACATCTGGTATAGTTAAACTAAGCGTATTCATTTTATTATTCTCCCACAAATAAATGGTATTGCTAGTAGTTGAAATGAGCATAGCCTTTCCTTTGTCAAATTGGAAAGCACGAAACTGCTCAAAACCAGACAACTCTTTATTTGGCAAAATTCGATGATAGGAATCAGAAAAAACATCCAACTTATACATTTTACCAGGTGTAGCGTTATGTTTTACAATAAATACATACACCTCTTCTTGTTCATCTATTAAAAAGTGAGGATCGTTAAATCCAGGACTAATCAAATGTCCTTTTTCTAAAATGTATTGCCCCGCAGCATTTATGGAGAATACCATTACAAATTTTCTACCTCCCAGCCAAACGCGTCCCTGTTTATCAATCACCAATTGGATCACTGTCTTATTGGTCAACAGATTGGCAGGATTAAACAGATGTAAAGAATCATTTTCTACAAAAAACACCTGTCCTGCCATATTGAATAGCCAAACACGATCATAAAAATTATTAATCACCAGTATATCCTGATCTCGGAATTTGGGATGCTTATACTTCTTAAAAGTCGAACCATCATACCGCGTCAAGCCATTTCCCGTACCTATCCACATATAGCCCTCTTTATCTTGACACATGGAGTAAATGGTGTTACTTGGCAAGCCATCTCTTGTTGTTATTTGTTTATAACTAGGTTCTTGCGCATCTACCCAAGTTGTAGTCAATACGAACAAAGTCGTTATAAAGAACCAACGATAGGCAGAGGCTTTGTACATAATGGCTTTATGTATAATTGTAAAAATAAACGCATACAAAATAGCCATTTACCGTATTATATTCAAACAATTAGGTATTTGATTAAAGAAGGCTTGATTTTACAATATAATTATGGTATATTACCTATGCTCAAACTTATTAAATTAGAATCATGGGCTTAAAAATAAAACTCCCTTTACGATCACTCAATGAGGCAAAGATTAAGGAGTTACAAGAAAAATATCCCGAAGCAGAAATTAGTGTGGAGCTACACCACGACCGCATTGCTTATGCAAAGGAAATTGGGGAAGACAGTTGGCAAGCCGATCAATATTTTTCTGTTGATAACTTTCTATATGCTAGAAGTTGTGTCGTAGCTAATGGGGAAACCTTATACCAAAAAGTACTCAACGATCCTCTCCAAATGCCCAAAGACACCACTTTTGAGTCACTGCTTTATATTCCTTCCCTTGCTTACAAACGTCGAACAGGCAATACTTATGACTACATTCCTGCCTTTCCCATCGAAACTTACAG
>JAHDHP010000361.1 GCA_020631245.1 Bacteroidota bacterium
GCTAGATCCATTAAATTAATTCCCATAGCTGAAATAAATTAAAAATAAATGTAGATTAAGTGATGATTATTGTTTCAATTTTCCCTAATTATCTAGAGATTTTGTTCTAACTTTCCTTTGCCTTATTTGTTGTGAGCAAATAATTATTAAGATGTGCTAAAATGCTGTTGAAGCAACATGCATAATTAAATCATATCTTAGCAAAGTATAAATGAGAAAAAAATATCAAACAAATAAAGGAGTTTAGATAAATCACACTTAAAGTATAGTTGTTCCGAAAAATAGGACGACTTCCATAAATAAGGTCACAATTTGTGAGATGATTATTGAGTATAGTGAAATATTATTATGGATAAAAAATTGGTTAGTAGCTTCTTATTGTTGGAGGAGCTATTTGTAGAAAGGGAGACAAAAATATTGCTTTTGTTTTGCAAAAATACAAATTTAAATGCTAGGTATCGTGCTTAATATAGTTTTTTTTTTGAGTAAAAACAAGAATGTGACCTTAAATCGATAAAACAAATTTTGCTATCTAGAAGAAATGAAGTTATTTCAAGCTTAATTTAATGATTTGTTATAGCTCTCTAAATATCCTTTGTTGCTTGTTGCAAAAAAATAGGAAATGGCTAGTAGGCAAGTTATGAAACTAAATAGAAGATTTATACGTAGCGAAATTTTGATTTGAAAATAGACTGTCAGGTAATTTAAATGATACATAATTTTCTGATTATTAGTTGGTTGTTTTTGTATAAGTGTTTTCGCTTTTTAGCTGTGTTTCTTGGGTAAAACGATGAGATTTATATTTTTAGTAAGTTATTTTTTATTAATTCGATAAAAAAGACAAGATTTATTTGAAAAAAAGCAGCTTTGCACGTAACTTTGTATTGTAAGTTTTCGTAATGAGCGAATTTTTACACGACTAATTCTAACTATGTTTATTTTTGATTGAAGGTCAATCATTACCCAATTTTTCTACCCTTACTTCTTACCCTTTTTAACTATGTATTTATGAGGTTATATGCTGCTTCGCAGTATATAGCATCATTACTCTCTTAATCCCAATATTTTTACAACCCCTTTTTTCCCTTTTTTTGCTCTGCTTGGCAGAGCTAACAAAACCTTTAAATGTAAGTAGTAGGATAGGTGCAAAACACCTTTTTTGTTCCTATCCTTTTTATGTTAGTCTAAAACCATAGTTTTACAGCCCTTCTATATTTAAAATATGGAAGGGCTTTTTTATGTTTAACAAGAGCGATCTTGATATTCTAATGACAACATCTATTGAAGAAAAAGATAAACTTTCCTTACATTTCATGTGATGTTACCCAATTATTTTTAGATAGGAGTGTAATTTTCTATGAAAAAAATAATTGAATTGTTATTTTTGACAATCCCTTTACAATGGAAGCTAAGAAAAATTTGTTAACTATCGGTCGGCTCGACAAGGCTGACTTTTTGGAATTGGATTTGATAGATATCGATGTAAAGATAGATACAGGAGCTTTTACATCTGCTATTCACTGTCACAATATCCGAGAAGTCAATCTTTCTCGCAATTCACTTATTCGTTTTAATTTATTAGATCCTACTCATCCTCAGTACAATGAACGCGAATTGATTCATAGTAATTACTACAAGAAAACAATCAAGAGTTCTACTGGACACGAAGAAGATCGTTACATTATTAAGACAAATGTGGTGCTTTTTGGGCGGGAATATCCCATCGAATTGTCGCTTACCGATCGAACAGAGATGAAATTTCCTATTTTGATAGGAAGGCGTCTCTTGCAAAACAATTTCTTAGTTGATGTTTCTGCAACCGATCTTTCTCATAGTCAAAAAAAGAACAATTTACAATTAGAATGAACATCGCTATCCTCTCCCAAAAACCAAATATCTATTCGACCCGCCGATTATTAGAGGCAGGAACCGAAAGAGGACATCGCTTGCGGATTATTAATCATCTCCGCTGCAAATTAGTTATCGAAAAAAATAAACCCCAAATTTATTATAACCAACAGCCCATCAATAACATGCAAGCCATCATTCCACGAATTGGAGCTTCTGTTACCTTTTATGGCGCATCTGTTATCAAACAGTTTGAAATGATGGGCGTGCATAGTTGTACAGGATCGGAATCCTTATTGAGAGCAAGAGATAAGCTACGAAGTTTACAACTACTTTCCATGTCGGGTTTAGAACTTCCTAAAACTGTTTTTACCAACTATACCAAAAATGTCCAGCAACTTATCGAATCGGTTGGTGGCGTACCTTTGGTGATCAAACTATTGGAAGGCACTCAAGGACTTGGAGTCGTTTTGGCAGAGAGTACCAATGCAGCCGAATCAGTCATTGAGGCGTTTAATAAAATAAAAACACGTATTATTGTACAAGAATTTATTAAAGAGTCTTCTGGAACCGATATACGAGCTTTTGTAATTGATGGTAAAGTGGTGGCGGCGATGCAACGTAAAGCCAAAGAGGGTGAGTTTCGCTCCAATTTACATAGAGGAGGTACCGCTTTTGAAGTAACGCTCACACCCGAACAAGAATCCGCAGCAATCAAGGCTGCCAATGTCATGGGTTTAGGAGTAGCAGGTGTAGACATGCTTGTTTCTAAACGTGGCCCGCTTATTTTAGAAGTAAATGCTTCGCCTGGATTGGAAGGAATCGAGAAAACAACAAAGCAAGATATAGCCGGGCAAATTATTCAATACATCGAGAAAAGCCTTAGTTCAGATATTCATGTTACACCAACACAAAGAAATAGTCATTAACAATACCAAAATTGTTCCTGGCCAACAAGCAAATATTCGACTCAATGTTGCCCGTTTACCTTCTGGCACCGATATTCATTTAGAAGTACACGTTTTTCGTAGTCAAAAACCTGGCCCCGTTATTTTAGTAATGGGAGGAATGCATGGTGATGAAGTCAATGGAGTTGAAATAGTACGACGAACGCTCACCAATCGCTTATTCGAACAACTCGAAATAGGAACTGCCATCGTCATTCCACTACTCAATATCTATGGCTTTATCAATTTTTCAAGAGACGTACCCGATGGTAAAGATGTCAACCGCAGTTTCCCCGGAAATAGTAGCGGATCACTAGCCTCTAGAGTAGCCTATGTATTTAGTAAAGAAATTTTGCCTCTCGTCGATTTCGGAATCGACTTTCATACTGGAG
This sequence comes from Bacteroidota bacterium, assembly GCA_020631245.1. Lineage (GTDB taxonomy): Bacteria > Bacteroidota > Bacteroidia > Chitinophagales > UBA2359 > JAHDHP01. The sequence goes on from JAHDHP010000361.1 coordinate 3,188, forward strand.
GAGGAAGCCGTTACAATTACCCACAAATTAGATATAGTGTACAAGACGAAGTCGCTGCCGAATTAGCTATTGCTTTTGCTCCGCCTTATTTGATCCCCAATAAACCCATCGAAAAATCACTTCGACACCATGCCTACAAAAAAGGCGTTCCTCTCCTCATTTATGAAGGAGGAGAATCGTTACGCTTCGATGGTTTTTCTATTCGAGAAGGGCTAGATGGACTCAAAAGAGTACTTCACTACAAAGGAATGTTACTCGAAGCTCCACCCGCTCGAAATAGTCTCATCCTACGAAAATCTACTTGGATTCGCGCACCTCGTTCAGGACTATTTTTATGGAGCATTCACTCTGGACAAAAGGTAATGGCAGGCGACAAACTAGGAGAGGTACACGATCCCAATGGTGATGAAATGGTTCCTGTACTATCCGATCGAGAAGGCTATATTTATGGGCACAATAATGCACCAGTAGTCAATCAAGGAGATGCTCTTTTTCACATCGGAAATGACGTTACAGCAGTAGAAAGGGAGACCCTATGAACATCATCCAATTACTAAAAGAACCGTTTCCTAGCAAAGTCGATTATAAAACATATGTGTTCGAAATGCTAGGAGTAGCCCTCTTCATCAGCTTATTTCTCTATCTCATTCGTCCTTTCGGCATTGCGAATTGGGAAGGCTCTCTCGCCTTACACTGTATTGGTTTTGGAGTTGTTACGCTTGCCATTAGTTTATTATTCGATTCCTTTTTATACTATGCCCTAGGCATCCGCAAAGACCTGCCTGCTTGGACCTTCGGCAAATGGCTCCTTAGTGCCGCCTGTATGCTCACTTTGTTAGGATTCGCTAATTATAGCTATGTCCACTATTTAGTTTATCAAAGCTTTCAAACATGGCGGATACAAGGAGCCTTCCAAATGGTTTATTATACGCTATTACTTGGCATATTTCCCCTCATTTTTGGTGGTATGATGCAACAAATTCGCGCCCAAAAAGCCAATGATATAGAAGCCACTCAAGTCCAACAAAAACTCGATCCCACATTCCCTCAATCCCCCAGTGCCACATTCCCTCAATCCCCCAATTTTCGCACCTCGCACATCCTCTCTCTTTCTTCCCAAAACAAAAAAGAACAACTCGCTCTTTCTCCCGACCAAATCCTCTACCTAGAAGCACAGCAAAACTATGTTGAAGTATGTTACCTAGAAGAAGTGGATGACAAACAGGTCATTCAAAAAAAGCTATTAAGAAACACCCTTTCCCAATTCGAAAAACAACTCGTCGATACAAATATCATTCGCTGTCACCGCTCCTTTCTAGTCAATATTACCCACATAGAAAACGTAACAGGTAATGCACAAGGGCTAAAACTCACCCTCCAATATCTTCCCGACCTAATTATTCCCGTTTCCCGCAAATACATCGCTACTTTAAAAGCCACATTATAAATCACCCAATCACCCAATCACCCCGTCATCCAATCATCAATAGTTGGGCGTGCCCCCATTTCTCCATAGCAAGGTGTTTAAACACCTTGCTATGGAGAAATGGGGTCGGGCTATTCGTTTGTAGTTGG
>JAHDHP010000362.1 GCA_020631245.1 Bacteroidota bacterium
CCCAATCACCCAATCACCCAATCACCCAATCACCCAATCACCCAATCACCCCCTCCGCCATCACGCTCCACTCAAACCGTTTTTTCTCCTCTCGCACATTAGCCGTAAAAGCAGCCTCTTTATTTTCGTCATAAAAATTCAAAATCGCCTGCACAATCGCTTCCACATCCACCTCCGTTACATAGCCCACCACCCCATCAGGCACAATTTCGGGAAGCCCTCCTACCTTCGTCACCAACATCGGTCGCTCGAAATGATAAGCCATTTGGGAAATACCACTTTGAGTAGCAGTTTTATATGGCTGAACCACCATATCTGCGCCGCAAAAGTAATATTTTACCTCCTCGTTGGAGATAAACTCAGGCTTTAAAATCAAGGAATCGCGTACTTGATGTTGGTCGATTAAATCCTCGTAATAACTTTGATCCGCATAATATTCACCTGCCACAATCAAGCGTATTTGTTGATCGCGAATACGTGGGTCGGCCATCGCTTCGATCAATAAATCCAGCCCCTTGTATTTGCGAATAATACCAAAAAACAAAAGGAGTTTCTCCTCCTGTGTAACACCTAGCCATTTACGTGCTTCTTCTTTGCTCACCAGTTCCCCAAAGTTATCATAAATAGGGTGGGGGATATACTGTGCGCGTGGGGTATCAGTAAATTGGCGTAAATCTTCGAGTACCGAGCGAGACATGGCAATAAAGGCATCACTACTACTAATATAATAACGAGTAAACGCTCGATCACCAATGCGTTTTTCATGTGGTATCACATTATCAAGAATTGTTACCACCTGCGTTTTGCCATTTCGTTTTGCCAATCGAGCAATCGTCCCAAAACAAGGCCCCATAAAGGGAAGCCAAAACTTAAATAATACCCAATCGTACTCCTTTTCATTGAGCATATGACCCACTTTTACCCAATTGAATGGATTCACAGAGTTGACTGCTTCTTTGATATGCAAATCAGGTGGGCGAGGATCGGAAGAGTATTGTGTTTCTCCAGGGAAAAGGAAGTTAGGATATTGAAGACTGAAGGTATAAATATCTACCTCATGCCCCATATCTTGGAGTTCTTTGGCCAGACGTTCATTAAAAACAGCGAGTCCACCTCGAAAGGGGTATGTGGTGCCGATGATGGCGATTCTTTTCATAGGTGTTATTATTAATCTAATCTAATCCGCTTCTCCACCTGATATTTATTCCGATCAACCGCATTACGACTAATTAGCTCGCCAATAAAGCCCGCTAAAAAGAACTGAGAACCCACGATGATGCAAAGGATGCCCAAAAAGAACAGTGGACGTTGTGTCATACCATATTGCGAGTAGATAACTTTGGCAAAGGCGAGATAAAGCGAAATAAGAAAACCAATGGCAAACATAGCGAGTCCTAGGTAGCCAAATAAGTGCATGGGACGCTTACCAAATTTACCAATAAAGGTAATGGTCATTAAGTCGAGCATTCCATTAATGAATCGTTCTAACCCAAATTTGGTGACACCGTATTTGCGGGCTTGGTGTTGAACGGGTTTTTCTGCAATTTTGGTAAATCCTTCCCACTTGGCAATAGCAGGAATATAGCGATGCATTTCGCCATACACCTCAATGTTTTTGACTACTTCCTTGCGATAAGATTTCAAACCACAGTTCATGTCGTGGAGTTGAATACCTGTTACAAGACGAGTAGCCCCATTATATAGTTTGGTAGGAATTGTTTTGGAGAGCGGATCGTAGCGTTTTTTCTTCCAACCCGATACAATATCATATCCTTCCTCAAGGATCATACGATAAAGTTCGGGTATTTCGTCAGGGCTATCTTGGAGGTCGGCATCCATTGTGATGACTACATTTCCCAAAGCCGCTTGAAAGCCTTCATTTAGAGCCGCCGATTTCCCATAGTTGCGACGAAATTTAATCGCTTTAACAGGGGAGTGTTTGGCTGCCAAATCGCTAATTACTTGCCAAGAAGAATCGGTACTACCATCATCAATAAAAATGACCTCAAATGTATAGCCTTCTGCGCGTGCTACGCGTTCTATCCAAGCATACAGTTCAGGCAATGACTCTTCTTCGTTGAGTAAAGGAATGATGACCGATAAATCCATAAATAGCTTTAAGGGGTGATGGGAACTAATTAAAAGTAGTCAAGCTTTCATCAAATGCATGAAGGTACAAATTTTATACCCTTCCTATAGTGTTTCGTTCACAGTTTCGTCATATACTGAAAGTGGAGCCTGTCTTTTGAAAATAGCTGATACAATCGCGGCAGGAATAAAGCCCCAAATAACGGATAAGAGATAGCTCCACATCGCTTTTGAAATGGTATAGGTATTATCCATCTCGTCCAGTTTGTCTATTTCTTCTTCCATTGAATCCATTGCATCTTCAGGTAGGTCAAACATTTCGGCCATTGAGTCCATCGCTTCAATAGCTATTTGTTTTTCTAGTTCGGGTAGGCTAGGGTCTACAAAATTGTACAGTGCATAGTAACCAAAGAAGTAGATCAGATTGGTGAGTACCACTACGGTAAAGGCGGGTTTGATTAAGTCTTTAAAAGTCGCATAACCTCCTAGTTCATCTCTTGTTGTTTTTACAGCTAATACAATACAAGCAATATGAAAAATAGGATGAACTATTAGCGTGAGAATATACGAATAGATATATTCGGGATTGATGAAATAAGCAACATAAATCAGTGCGATACTGACGACTCCACATAAAATCCCAAAACGGATACCATGATTCATAAAAAGGGGTTTAGTTAGTTTTCCAAAGACGTAATAAAAGTATTTCTATAAATAAGAAAAGGAGAGCAGCTAGTAAGCACCATTGCCAGAGTTCTAACTTTTTATTTTGTCCCACATTTACCGAAAAAGCTTCATTGGGATTTAAGAATTTGGTATTGGCAGCTTTTAGTTTATTTTCTAAATCGGATTGTTTGAAATAATCAATAATAGATTCTCGACGGTTGAAGTTAAAACCAAAGAACTCAAGCGGTTTAGCAGCATCTTTGTATAATTGATAAATGCCCGCTTCTTGTAATTGATTGTTGATACTTAATAACAAATTAGGTCCAACCACTTTCTGACCAGGAATAAATTCCTCAGCTTCCCCTTTTAATCTGAAAATAGACTCTTTGCTGCTTTTTTTATTCTCTACCTCAATTAAGTTATCTTGTCCAATCGTAAAAGCAATTTGTTGGTTACGTCCACCTACCAATGCAATTTTGTGTACCATTGGTACAAAGATAGCATGAGAGGCTAGGTTATTATCTTTAATATCGAGAGAAACAGCACTTAAATAGACTTTTCCGCGACCATAACGATAGGCTCCTAGTAAGGAGCGTCCTCCTTTTAGTCGTAGCAAGGTTTGCTCACCAGCCTTTGATATATTCGACATATCAAAGGCGGTATAGACTTGTGGTAGATCTGTGTTTTTAGGAACCTTCGTAAATACATTTCGGAATACCTCGTGTTTAGTATTGATATAATCTACTTCACGAGAATCATAGTTTAATTCGCGATAGGTATTCGTTCCCATTGTGCGTAACAATTCATTGAAGGAAGCAGTTTGCATACCCATATTAGGGAATATAAGTAAACTACCCCCATCATTGACATATTGTTGCAGCGAATAAGCCAATCCAGAGGAGAGTTGGCGCAAATCATTGAGAATGACCAACTGATTTGTATTCAATTTAGAATAGTCTACATTGGCAACTGCTTGGTTAGTAAGTTTGAAACTACCACTTTCCTTAAATAGTGCTTCTAAATAAGGGCTAGGGGTCGTATTATTGATCGCTAAGGTTTTTATTTCAGGTGCTACTTCGAAGGTGAAGTAGTAATTATTATCAAATTCAATGGGATAATCAGTGAGTAAGATCTCTGCCTTATTCCAACCCGATTCGGTGATGGTAAAGTTAAGGGTATCTATTTTGGTTTTTTGTGGGCCTATGTTCACATCTTTCAAGGCCTTTTTCTCTCCATTGATGAGAAGGGTCAAACGTGAATCACTCACTTTTGATTTACCTGTATTATTCAATCGCACATAAAGCCGATTTGGCTGATTGAGCATTCGAATAGGATTGGCAAACCATGCCGAATCAATAAAGACATTACTTTGTTCGGGGGCTTGTAATGGAATAATATTGAGGCGATAGGTGGTATCTTCGGTAGGCTCTATATCGACAATGCTTTTTTGAAAATCAGATACCAAGAAAAGATGTTGGTGATCGGCATTCGCATATTCGAGAGCTTGACGTTGACGCTGTACGACACTAGATAACTTCTGTACATTGGGAGTAGATTCTACTTCCTCCAAATAATTGATAAACTCATCTTTGTCAACGATACGTTGATGTTTACCTAAAAAATCATTGGTCAATAATTGAAACCTTGTTTCAGCGGGGTAAGACTCTACTATTTCAGTCGCTTTTTGTTTTGCTTTTTCGAGTAAGGACACATCATCAGTACGTGCCTTCATACTGAAGGAGTTATCTACATAAATACTTACCGCTTTTTTCCCTTCTTCTAGCTTATCTTCTTCATCGGGGATAAAGGGTTGAGCAAAAGCGAGTACGAGAAAGGCAAGTGCCAATAGACGCGATAATAATACCAACCAGTGTTTGATACGGCTGCGCGAGGAGGTTTCTTCTTTGACCTCTTTCAAAAATTTGACATTCGTGAAGTAGACCTTCTTATGACGTCGAAAATTGAAGAGGTGTATGATGATAGGTA
>JAHDHP010000363.1 GCA_020631245.1 Bacteroidota bacterium
CAACAGCTAAACATTTTAAGCGATGAGAAAATTATTACTTGCCTTTGCCTTCATGGTCGTTTATTCCCTAAATGCAAACGCGCAACAGGAAGTAAGATACACCAAGTTTATATTCAATAAATTGGCATTCAATCCAGCTTATGCTGGTAGTGTAGAAGGGTTTGATTTAACAGCTCTTTTTAGAAGACAATGGGTGAATATTCCTGGTTCTCCTACTAGTGCTACTCTTAGTGGACATACAGGTTTAGGTATCAACAAAAAAGTCGGTGTCGGTGCATTTATCGAATACGACAAAATTGGGGTTCATAATTCTCTTGACTTCCAAATGACTTATTCCTACCGTTTCTTATTGGGTGAATCCCGATTAGCAGTCGGTTTACAAGGTGGTATCTTCAATATGCGAAGCGATTGGGGAGCTGTTACTGGTGATGACTTAGTAGATGGAACAGATCCAGCATTTAATAACTTACCAAGTAGTGAGTTATTGCCAAACTTTGGAGTTGGACTTTATTACTATAAACCAAACAGCTTTTACGTTGGAGCATCTGTTCCTCGTTTATTAGAAAACGAATTAGAGAGTGTAAGCCGTTTAGCACACCAATATCGTCACTATTATGCAATGGCGGGAGTAGTATTCGGAGGTGACAAATTCAAGGTAAAGCCTTCTACATTAGTAAAAATGGTTCCTTCAAATGCACCAGTACAAGTAGATGCTAACCTTATGTTCCTTATCAGAGATGTATTCTGGATTGGTGGTACTTATCGTGCTGCAGTTGGAAATACTTACACGCTTGCTGATGGTACAAATGGAAGCTTTATTCAGTCGGAATCAGTTGATTTTATTGCTGCCTTCCTTATGAAAAAAGGACTTCGTATCGGTTATGCATATGACCTTACCTTATCTCCTTTAGGCATGTATACATCTGGTTCACATGAAGTTATGTTGGGTTACTCTTTCGTAGGAAAAGGTCCTCGTATTCGTACACCACGTTACTTCTAATAGCTGATTTGAATAAATAATCTAGATAATAAAAAATCCCCGTCTTAAAGTTAAGACGGGGATTTTTTTATTTATAATGTTGTCGGACATACAAAATCACTCACAGGTACACCTGCCTCTTTAATTATCTTAAAGCCTCCTTGCACATCTATCAAATTATGAAAGCCTCTTGCTTTCAAGATAGAACTGGCAATCATTGAACGGTAGCCTCCTGCACAATGTACAAAGAAAGGCTGCTCACTAGGAAGACTAGCAAGGTGGTCGTTGATGTGACTAAGAGGCGCATTTTTAGCATCTATTACATGCTCGGATAAATATTCGGATTCTTTTCGAACATCAAAAATGTGATCTTTCACTGTTTCATATTGCTCTAATAAGTCGGAAGCTGGCAATGATTGCACCTCATCTATTTCTCGTCCACTTGCTTTCCAAGCATCGATTCCTCCTTTTAAAAATCCTAGTGTATTATCAAAACCAACACGCGCAAGACGGGTAACAGCTTCTTCTTCTCTTCCAACTGGTACGACCAATAAAATAGGCTGTTGCACATCTACTACCAATTCACCAACCCAAGGGGCGAAGCTACCATCCAAACCAATAAAAATGCTATTAGGAATATGTGCTTCTGCAAATTCTTGTGGTTTGCGTACATCCAAGACCAAAGCCTCTATTTCGTTGGCAATGGTATCAAACATTTCTGGAGAAAGTGGTTTTGCTCCTTTTTCTAGTACCGTATCAATATGGGCATAGCCTTCCTTGTTTAACTGTACATTCATTGGGAAATAGGCAGGAGGTGGTAATAAGCCATCTGTTACTTCTTTGATAAACTCTTCTTTGGTCATATCGGCACGAAGGGCGTAATTCATTTGTTTTTGATTACCTAGTGTATCGACTGTTTCCTTCATCATGTTTTTTCCACAGGCACTACCCGCTCCATGTGCAGGATAGACGATCACTTCATCAGGTAAAGGCATAATCTTCGAACGTAGACTATCATATAATATACCTGCTAATTCTTCTTGGGTAATATCTGCTGCTTTTTGTGCTAAATCAGGGCGTCCTACATCTCCTAAAAAGAGGGTATCGCCTGTAAAAATAGCATGTTCCTTTCCTTCTTCATCCAATAAGAGGTAGGTGGTACTTTCCATCGTATGTCCAGGAGTATGCAGCACTTTTATCGTTACTTTGCCCACCTTCAATTCCTCTCCATCTTTAGCAATATGAGCGTCAAAACTTGGATTGGCATTGGGTCCATATATAATAGGAGCTCCCGTTTTTTCGGACAATGTAACATGTCCACTTACAAAGTCTGCATGAAAGTGTGTTTCTAATACATACTTTATTTTTACCCCATCAGCTTCCGCTTTTTTGATATAAGGGTTTACTTCTCTTAAAGGATCAATGATGACGGCTTCGCCTTCACTATGAATATAATAGGCTCCTTGCGCTAAGCAACCTGTATAAATTTGTTCTATTTTCATGGCTAGTAAATCAAGCGTTATTTAATAAGGAATGATTAAAAAATTAAATCTTCGTTTTCTGTTTGTAATAAAAATTCTTCGTGGCTCATTTTCTTCTTATTACGAATTGCATCAACTGCATCGGCAGTAGATAAGAAAAAATGATCCACATTTTCTTTGCTCAAAATATTATTTCGTTTCATTAAGTCACGTACAGGTCCCTTTACATCTGAAAAATAAAGTTCAATGCCTTGTTCTTCTAACTCATATTCTAAATCGTGTAACACATGAATCGCACTTGAATCTAAATTGTTGATAGGACTTGCTTCTACAATAATATACTTAATCCTTTTATTCTTTGCTATTTTATCGTCAATATAGCTTTTGAAGGTATTGATATTTGCATAAAACAATGGAGCATCAAAACGAAGAATTAACAAATCGTCGGCCGTTTCGAGATTATCAAAGCGTTCTACGTTTCTAAACTCGGAACTATTAGGTACTTTCCCCAACTCGGCAATATGTGGATAAGATATTTGATAGACTAACAAGGCAATAGAAAGAGCTACTCCCGCTAAAATCCCTTCTTCAATACCTATTACCAATGTAACGATAGCTGTAAAAGCAAAAATGAAAAAATCACGTTTATCGTGTTTCCACAAATGTTTGGCTTCTTTAAAATCAATCAAACCCCAGACAGCTACCAAGATAATGGCAGCTAAAATAGCATTGGGCAAGTAATAAAAATAAGGCGTTAGGAATAATAAGGTTATGATTATCAATACAGCACTAATGATCGCTGCTAAGCCTGTTTTGGCACCCGCTTGGTCATTTACGGCTGTTCTAGAAAAGCCGCCTGTCACAGGAAAAGCTTTGAAAAAAGCTCCAAAAATATTGGCCAAACCTAATCCAATCAATTCTTGGTTAGGGATTACCTTATAGGTTTTATGTTTTGTTTCAAGAGCTTTTGCTACTGCAATCGACTCCATAAAGCTTACAAATGAAATTGTAAGAGCAATGGGTAATAAACTTATAATAGCTGACATATCCATTGTAGGGAGTGCGAAAGCTGGTAAACCTCCGGGCACCTCTTTTAAGATTTTGACTCCTTGCTCCTGTAAGCCCATCCCATATACGATTCCCATTCCTAGAAGCACAATAATTAATGGGGCAGGAATTCGTTTATTGATCTTCTTAAAAACGATGAGAATAGCTACTGCTCCGAGTCCTAGAAGGAATGTAAGTAGATGAATCTCTTGCCAATGTTGTCCAATATGCATCAATGTTTCAAGTACTTTTCCGCGTGGAATGTCTAGACCTAGTAAGTGCTTTAATTGACTGACTCCAATGATAATAGCTGCGGCAGATGTAAAACCCGCAATGACAGGATGTGCCAAAAAATTGACTAGAAATCCGAGGCGAAATACGCCCATTAAAAATTGGATGACTCCTACCATCAAGGCTAGTAGAATGGCAAATTGGATGTATTCGGGTGAGCCTACCGCTGCTAGGCTCCCTACTCCACTAGCAATGAGGAGCGATACCATCGCCACTGGTCCTACTGCTAATTGACGTGAAGTACCCATCAAGGCATATATGATGAGTGGAATTGTAGCCGCATATAAACCATAGATGGGTGGTAAGCCTGCTAACATTGCATAGGCCATTCCCTGTGGTATCAGCATTACCCCTACAGTTAATCCTGCCAATAAATCACCACTAAAATTAGAGGTGTCGTAGTTTAATAACCAGTTTGTAAATGGAAAGTATCGCTTCATAAGAGAGTCAAAGAAATAATAAAACAGTTGTTAAATCGTTCATATGTATGCTCTAAAAAAAACTGCATATCTAATTATGCAGCTTGTTTTTTTTAATCCATTGCATCACAGCTACCTAAGCAGTCAAATACTTTGAGTACTCGATAGTCGGCAATACTATAATAGATGTATTTGCCTTTTTTGTAGGATTTCAAAATGCCATTGTCTTTCATCTTGGTTAGGTGATGCGACAACATGGATTGCTCTACCTCCTCTCCTATTCGACTTCGAAGGGTCGTTACATCAAGTGGTTCTTCGGTTTCGAGAATTTCGAGAATTTCTAAACGGACAGGATGAGATATTACTTTGAGTGTTTTGGCTACCCAATTTAATTTCTCAAATGACAGATTTCTTATGGTTGTTTTCATGCTTGTGGTGTTTATTATACAAATATATGAACAATTGTTGAATTATGCAAATGAAAAAAATGTGCGAGGTGCGAGGTGCGAGGTGCGAGGTGCGA
>JAHDHP010000364.1 GCA_020631245.1 Bacteroidota bacterium
GACTGGAAAAAGGAAAGGAAATTGGTGAAGAAATAGGACTAGAAAAAGGGAAAGAACTCGGAGCAGAATTAGAACGAATAAAACAAGAAAAACAACAAAAAGAGAAAACCGATCAGTTAATTATTCAAGCAGAAAAACAAAAGAAATTTAGTCTTGCTCAAATTGCAGAGCTTTTTGATGTTGAACTGGAATATGTACAAGAGTTGATTGTAAAAAACAAGGATAAAAATGAGGATGATTGAGAAAAATCGACTGACTTTTCCCAATCATACTTCACAATATTTATCATTCCTTAAAGTCTCTTCCTCGGAGGAAATTTAGAGATGGGTTTTAATAACGATTGAACGATTTACGATTAAACGTCCGACGGAAGTACCTTTATCCCTCCTTATAAATCACATACCTTTTAATGACTGGTATACACAGATATTAAATCAACTACCTTCTCTGTGTCCTCCGTGTTTCTGCTCTCTGTGCGCTCTGTGGTAAAAAAACGCCTTCCATTGAAAAGATTATAATTCCCTCTTAGCTCTCAAAATCATCTCCATCGCCTTGTCAATAGTTCGCTGTTTGGTACGGAAAGCGAGAATTGCCATCCGAATCACAAACTTCCCATCTAGAGAAGTAGAACTCAAAAACACACTTCCATCTTCATGAATGGCTTCCATGAGTTGTTGATTCAACTTATTTTGTGTTTCTAAATCATTGGCTGGTAACCAAAAATAACTCACCGACAAATCTGGTGCAGGACCTATCTGAAATCCTTCTTCTACTAGTCGTTGTCTAAAATAGCTTGTCAAAACCAACTTTTCTTCCAAGCAGGCGACAAATGGAGCGAGTCCATGTAATTGTAGTGGCAACCACATCCGCAAGCCTCGAAAATGCTTTGTCAATTCGGGAGATACTTCTGCAGGACTGATGGGTACAGTGTCATTAATGGTATCTTGCATATAGTTGGCGGTATAATGGTTGGAATGCATCAATGCCTCTTTATCTTTGATCAATACTGCTCCTGTTCCATAGGGTAAGAACAAACTTTTATGCGGGTCAATCACTAGCGAATCAGCCATCTCAACGCCTTTAAACATTGGCTTTTTTTCATCGACCAAAATAAAGAACCCTCCATAAGCTCCATCAATATGATACCAAAGCTTATGTTTTTGAGCAATGTTACCAATGGCTTCTAATGGGTCAACTGCTCCTGTATCAGTAGTACCAGCAGAAGCAATCACTAAAAATGGATTTAATCCTGCTGTCTTATCGGCTTCAATCAATGTTTCAAGGTGTTGGGCATCTATGCGGAATCGCTCATCTAAATTCACATAGCGGATTTGCACATCTTCCAAACCAATAATGCGAATGGCTTTCGTTACACAATGATGCACTTGTGGGCTAAGGTATATGACACTATTAGGAATACGTGCCGATTTGATTTTGTATTTATCTCTCGCAGCAGTTAATGCAATGAGGTTGGCAATAGAGCCGCCAGAGGTGAGGTTTCCCATTGCTTCTTTGGGGAAATCAAACACTTTTTTCATCCAGTGAAGTAATTCCTCCTCAAGGGTGACCGCGCCAGGGGAGCCGAAGTAAATACCCGCATATTCATTGGTTACATCTGCGAGGTAATCACCTAGAGAAGAGGCATAAATTCCTCCTCCTGGAATATAACCCAGATGTCCACCTGAAGCGGGTTTGATTCCGTATTGCTCCACTTCTTGGGCATAAGTGGCTAGGAGTTGTTCAAATGATTGCCCTTCTTCATTGATTGCTAAACTACCTGGGGTAGGATGGCCTTTTTTGAAGGAGATTCTTTCGTGGAGATGATCAATAAAATCATGGGCATAGTGGCTGAGTTGACCTAGATATTGTTCTCGTTTTTCTGGGCTAGGCTCTAGGGCTTCAGAAACTTGCTCTAATTGTTGTAAGCGTTCTACGAGTTGATCTATCGAGTGATGGTTTTGTATCATAGTATCTATAATTAAGAATAATTTTTTACAGAATTTGGTACCTCAATCCCCTCTCTTAATACCTCATCAGGTATAGGGGCTTCAATACTGCGTTTGAAAGGAATAACTCCTGCCCAAATATCTAATTCATAATCTGCTTTATCGTCACTGGGGCCGCCAGTACGCACTTTGGCAGATGCTTCATCAATAGGGATTTTGAGGAGCATGGTAGCTTTGAGTTCTTTATCGTTGGGTTGGCGGGCTTCTTCCCATCGCCCTTTAATAATATGATCTGAAACGTGTTTTAAGGCATTTATCTTTTCTTCTTTATCTTCTACTAGTACTGCTTTCCCAAATAGTACGACAGATTCATAATTGGCAGAATGGTGAAAAGCGGAACGAGCAAGAACCAGCCCATTAACAATCGTTACATTAAGCGAAATGTCAATTCCCTCTTTGAGTGATTTCATCATTCTACTAGCGGTAGAACCATGTAGATAAATATCGTTTTCATGTCTGCCATAAAGCGTTGGAATAATAACAGGAATTCCTTTGTGGATAAAGGCAATCGTACACATAAACTCCTTATCTAGGATATTATAAATACTCTCTTTATCATAAAGACCACGTTTAGGGACTCTTATTACTCGGATTTTATCATCTACTTTTTGCATAATGAAGGCTTTTGAAAGATTGAAAATAGTGATAAATGAACAAAGCATTAGGGCAGAAAAAGTTCAAAGACTACTAAGATGTGAAATATGAAAAAAAAGTCTTATTTTCCAGTCTCATTTTTTCATGAAAAGTATTTAGAATTATGTATGTAAATAAGAATATTAGTCCTTTAGGACTTTGGCGATTTTCAGGAGGACATTTAGTGTGGCTTACTGCTTGGGCTACTTTTGTAGCCGCTGTTTTTGAGTTTACTCATTGGGAGTGGATGCATATTCCGTGGTTGCCTTTATCAGTGATTGGTACTGCTGTTGCCTTTTATGTAGGTTTTAAAAATAACCAAGCTTATGATCGTTTATGGGAAGCGCGAAAGATTTGGGGAGCGATTGTCAATAGTAGTCGTGCTTGGGGTAGTGCTGTAAAAGGGTTTGTAGGTAACCAATTTGCAGACGATGTGTATAGTGATGGTGAACTTCATGCGATTCACAAACGACTTATATATCGACATGTGGGTTGGTTGTACGCACTACGTAGTCAGTTGTTGATTCCTACTCCGTGGGAACATATCAGTCAGAAAGGTCATTTTAAAAGAGCTACCGAGGCGCGTATGAAGCGTTTTGGAGTGGGTTTATTGGATGATGAAGTAACTAAAGTAGGCTTACATGATTTTTTACCCAAAAAAGAGTATGAACGACTGATTAATTATAAAAATACAGCGACGCAAATCATCGACCAACAATCACAAGATTTAAAAGAATTGAGAGCGAAGGGTTTGATTGATGATTTTCGTCATATGGAGCTACAAAAAATCTTATATGATTTTTATGTGCATCAAGGGAAGTGTGAGCGAATTAAGAAGTTTCCACTACCGCGTCAGTATGGAAGCATGAGCTTTATTTTTATTGGTATCTTTATCTTTTTACTTCCTTTGGGTATGGTCGCAGAGTTTCATGGAATTGAACATAATCCTTTTGGGGCATGGTTATCTATTCCTTTCACAGTGTTAGTGGCTTGGGTCTTTTTGATGATGGAATTGGTCGGTGATTATTCGGAGAATCCATTTGAAGGATTAGGAAATGATATTCCGATGTTAGCACTAACGCGTGTCATTGAAATTGATATGCGAGAGATGCTTGGCGAAACAGAACTACCTGCTAATATTGAGGCAGTGAATGGGGTGTTGATGTAGACGATGACTGGGTGATTGGGTGACTGGATGATTGGATAAGCGTAACGCCATCCAATCATGCAGTCATCCCGTTATCCAATCATGGTTCCGCGTGAGGGATAGTAGCGGTAGCTTGCCGTAGAGACGTTGCGCGCAACGTCTGTACAGAAATATAGTGAGGCTTATGCTGGCAGGGCTGACGAAGGAAGACACTGCCAGCATATTAGCCGAACATATTTTCTGCAAGGCAACTACAAGCGGATAGCCCGACCCCATTTTACAAATCGACTTGGCAGGTTTTGAGTGAGAACCAAACAGTTATGACAAGGAACTACTTTAAACCTGATAAGTCTTGATTTGTAAAATGGGGGCACGCCCAATGTCATGGAAATAAGAAAATAGTGCTTTCTCAAAACATATCAGATTTAAGGCATACAGTAGGTTTTATGATGGCTCTTATTCAAAATCTGCCATGTTGAATTATGAAAAAAGGAGATAGAATTGCTAAAATAATGATATGTCGAAAGTCCTTCTTTGGACTATGGACTGATCGTACAGACAAGGCATGCCTCGTCTCTATCAAAATCTGACTCCTAATCCCTTTATATGCCGAACAATTCTTTCCTTTTTTTCCGATAAGCTTCTCCTGCTTCTTCGGCAGTATCATATCGACCTATTATAAGTGGTTTTTTAGATCCATCTAAGTAGATGGTAGCTACGTAGCGTCGTCCATCTTGGTGAACGCCTTTTTGTCCTGTTTGGCTATTGGTATAATCGGAACGACGACGGATGTAGGCGCGAGAAACCCATTCGAGATTATTAAGACGAAGATTTAGTGGGTTCATATCTTTGAAGGTAATGACCCAATGTTTTGTCCAGGCTTCGGGCTTGTCAATAAAGTTTTCGGCGATGAGTTTGTGTAGGTAAAT
>JAHDHP010000365.1:0-1904 GCA_020631245.1 Bacteroidota bacterium
TTTAAAAGAAAGCCAGTTCTATTGTTTAGGGCTGGCTTTTTTTGGTGATTGGATGACTGATTGACAGGATGATTGGGTGGAGATTTTAGGAGTAGATGGTGGCAACTAGTTTGCGACTGCCTCCATGATTTCGGAATTCACAAAGGTAGATACCTTGCCAAGTGCCGAAGTTAAATTGATAATTAGTGATGGGTAGGGTAATAGAATGACCGATCATTGCGGCTTTGATATGAGCAGGCATATCATCACTCCCTTCACATGTATGGGTGTAATAAGGTTGGTCTTCAGGTACGATATGATTGAAAATATTTTCGAAATCAACGCGAACAGAAGGGTCTGCGTTTTCATTGATCGTAATGGCAGCGGAGGTATGTTTGATGAATAGGTGTAGGATGCCCGTTTCAGGTAATTGGGGGAGCTGCTGGTAGATGAGATCTGTAATGAGGTGATAACCTCTGGAATGAGCAGGTAGGGCGATATTGGTTTGTTGAATCATGGTATTTGATGATTGGATGACAGATAGAGACAAGGCATGGACTTGTCTGTACAGACGGATGTTTTATAAACAGTTATAGAGGTGGATGTGTTGAATAAGAGACGTTTTATTTAAAAAAGATCAGTTAGTTAAAAAATATGAGAAAAAGGGTAGCACAAGAACAAGGAGAAAATGAGGTGAAAAAGCGGGTGAGTTGGAAAGAACTGCTAGGCATCTTTCAGTATATCTTACCCTATAAAATAACCTTTGCCATTGGCTTAGTCTTCCTAGTACTTTCTACATCTACTACACTAGTGTTTCCTTATTTGGCAAGCATGTTGGCAGATGCAGCACAAGGTACCTCTTCTTTGAATCTGAATCAATTGGGTTTGGGATTACTAGCTATATTGGTCATGCAAGCCGTTTTTTCATATTTTCGAATCATCTTATTTTCGATTGTGAGTGAGCGAGCGATGGGAGATGTACGAAAGTCTTTATATGCTAAGTTGATTCGTTTAGAAATTCCATTTTTTGAAAAACGTAGAGTAGGGGAGTTGACCAGCCGCATTGCTGCCGATGTTTCGCAGCTACAAAGTGCCTTGTCCATTAACTTAGCAGAGTTATTACGCCAATTTTTTACCCTTATTATAGGAATTGCCATCATTGCCTACACTTCCTTGAAGCTCACACTCATTATGTTGTCTACCTTTCCAGTAGCGATTATTCTGACCATGTTTTTTGGGCGGTTTATTCGTCGTTTGTCTCGTGAAACACAAGATTTACTAGGAGAAACCAATGTAGTTGTAGAAGAAACCTTACAATCCGTGCAGGTGGTCAAAGCCTTTACCAATGAATGGTACGAATCAAAACGCTACAATAATAAGATGGAAGAAGTGGTCGAAAAGGCTTTGCAAACAGCCCGTTATCGTGGTCTGTTTGTCACTTTCCTTATTTCAGCAGTATTTGGAGGAATAACACTTGTTTTGTGGCTCGGATTTGGGATGGTAGAAAGCAAGGAGTTGACAACTGGTGAGTTAATCAGTTTCTTATTTTATACGGTATTTATTGGAGCGTCTATCAGTGGCGTTGGAAACTTATATAGTGAGTTTCAAAAGGCGATAGGAGCTTCTGATCGTATTCGAGAAATATTGGGAGAAGACGAAGAAGTGGCGATGGAGCGACCTGTAAAAAAGGAATTGATACAAGGCGATATTCAGTATCAACAAGTACATTTTCGGTATCCAACACGTACAGATATAGAGGTGTTGAAAGGGGTAAACTTGGATATTAAACAAGGACAAAAAGTAGCCTTAGTTGGTCATAGTGGTTCGGGGAAATCGACTATTGTACAGTTGTTGATGCGTATGTATCAACTAGAAAATGGAGCGGTTTTAGTAGCAGGTAAACCGATTGGCCAATATAACATTTC
>JAHDHP010000365.1:2004-4703 GCA_020631245.1 Bacteroidota bacterium
TAGAAAATGGAGCGGTTTTAGTAGCAGGTAAACCGATTGGCCAATATAACATTTCGCAACTACGCGCCAATATTGGTATCGTTCCCCAAGAAGTACTTTTATTTGGAGGTACTATTCGAGAGAATATTTTGTATGGAAATCCAGAAGCGACGGAAACAGATTTGAAAAATGCAGCTCGAAAAGCCAATGCGCTTTCTTTTATTGAATCGTTTCCTGAAGGATTTGATACCTTAGTAGGAGAACGAGGAATCAAGTTATCAGGTGGGCAAAAACAACGCGTGGCTATTGCTCGTGCTATTTTGAAAGATCCTGCCATCTTGATTTTAGATGAGGCGACTAGTTCGCTGGATGCTGAATCGGAAAAGCTAGTACAGGAGGCTTTGAATGAGCTGATGCAAGGACGTACTACTATTATTATTGCGCACCGTTTATCGACTATTCGTGAGGTCGATTGTATTTATGTGTTGGATAATGGACAAATTGTAGAAGAAGGAACCCATACTGAACTTGCCAATAAAGAAGGAGGAGTGTACCAACACTTACTACGATTACAGTTTGCAGAAGTTTAGTTATTACTTACATATTTTTTCATGTTTAAAGCCATTGAATGTCCTAGTTGTTTTCGACAATTGGCTGCTCCACAAATTGATATTTTTGATTTGGAAGCAGAGTGCAAAGACTGTACCTTAAACTTCAGTTTTCAAGATCAACTTCCTATAGAGATTCGTCAAAAACATGAGGTGATTAAATTACCTGATGGGATAGATTTGTTAAGTACCGAAGAAGAGTTGGAAATAGACATTAAATGGCGCGATGTCTGTTGGAAATCAATTGATGGAAAAAGAAACTATGCGATATTCATTGCTTGGATTCTAGTGGCTGCCTTTTCTTTTGTATGGGGATGGTTGGTTTCGGGGGGGCTAGAAGTGAATCCCAATAAGGGATTTCGTATAGTGATGTTATGTATTTGGTCTACTTTATTTGTTTATCTTCCCATTGCTAATTTGCTGAATAAGACCAAACTGGTAATTAAGGAAGACAAATTAACTATTACACATGGACCTTGGCCCACCTTTAATACAGGGAAAAGCATTCCTGTTCATCAGATTCAACAAATTTACATCGTCAAGGATTATAATTTTGATCTAAAAGTACACACATCTGTTTACGGATCGAGATATTTATTAACTGGTATATCAACAGCGCAAACGGCTGTATTTATTGAACAAGAAATTGAAAAGTTTTTAAAAATTGAAGATGTGAAAATGATAGGAGAATGGCAAGGATAATAATTTACTATGTTAGAACGACGCAAAAAATGTCCCAACTGTAATGAACAAACCCGCAGTAAACTCCAAAATAAAATAGATGGAGTAGGGCTTTGTGTGCATTGTGATGTCGTTTATGGTTTGTATGAACATCGTTATTTGCGAGCCAATGAGTTGGGTTCACCTCCAGAAGGAGTCAGCTTTTTAGAAGTAGATGATACCTTGTATATTACAGCTAATGAAAGAGCTAAAAATAGTAAATTTTTGTATTGGTTGGCTTTTATTTTGGTCAGTATTCCCGTTGGATTAATGGCCTTGCTGTTTCTAATTACAGGAGAATTTTTACAGCTGTTTTTTATAGGACTTATATTTTGGATTCCCTTTAGTTGTTGGTGTATACTCGCCTTTTTACTTTTCTTTGCTCCCTTTTATTGGGAACGCATAGACACTTACGAATTTACCGTCAATCCTCAACGTCTAGATATTTATTACAAAAAAGGGAAATGGTGGACAGGTAAACGGAATATCTATAGTGCTTCCACTGCCTTTCTAGAACAACTATTTGTATCTACCAATATAGTGAATCGCG
This sequence comes from Bacteroidota bacterium, assembly GCA_020631245.1. GTDB lineage: Bacteria > Bacteroidota > Bacteroidia > Chitinophagales > UBA2359 > JAHDHP01. The sequence goes on from JAHDHP010000365.1 coordinate 3,862, forward strand.
AAAAACGAAGAAATAAGAAAGTGGTAAAACGTTGGAAAGAATATTTCTTTACCCTTCGTATCCGTCAAAAAGATTATCAAGAAGACATTATTTTGACCACCCAAAATCGAGAAATGCCCTTTTTTGTAGAAAAAACAATCGAATACTACCTCGGAATAGATGATCGAAAAGTATCTGATGAAGAATATTTAAAATATCCACTAAATTAAGTCATTTAGTAAAGATAAATAAATAAGTAGGGCCATAATGTGACACTAGCTTGTTGCTAGACAAGGCGTGAAACGTAGGCGATGCAGCGCATCGGCGAGGCTTTACAACACAGTATAGTGACAAGATAGTCAGCATAATGGACTTAGTTATTTATTTTTCTTTACTTATAATGCGCAAAAATAGATGATACTTTATTATTTTCGGGAAGCAGTACCTGCGCCTGTTCACCTTTAAAGTACAGCCAATGAAAGCCATCTTAAACACACCCGAAAGTCGTTTTAAAAACCTTCCTGACTATCCTTTTAAACCAAATTACCTCGAAGTAGATGACGGACTCCGAATGCACTATGTTGATGAGGGAGACCCCAAAGGAGATATAGTTTTACTACTTCATGGCGAACCAAGCTGGTCTTTCCTTTATCGAAAAATGATTCCCTTATTTGTAGATGCTGGTTACCGAGTTATAGCTCCCGACCTTATAGGCTTTGGAAAATCAGATAAACCCGCCCATCGCGACGACTATACCTACGCCCAACATCTAATTTGGACAGATACCCTTATCCAAAAACTCGACCTAAATAATATTAGCCTCTTTTGCCAAGATTGGGGCGGACTCATTGGTTTGCGATTAG
>JAHDHP010000366.1 GCA_020631245.1 Bacteroidota bacterium
TATTTTAAAACCCACCCCGAACCCCTCCCAAGAGGGGAATGGGACACGGCGTAATTTTGAAAGGAAATGGCAGGCGATTGTTAAGTACTTAATTTAGTCTTGCTAAACTTTCCTCTAGCAATTTAATCTTCTCCTCTGCGTCGGCTAATTTCTTGCGCTCTTTATCGACAACAGCAGCCGGAGCATTATTCACAAAACGTTCATTGCCTAGTTTTTTCATCACTGAAGTCTTAAAGCCTTTGTTGTACTTTAATTCTTCCTCTAGGCGTTCTTTCTCTTTCTCCATATCAACCAGTCCCTCCAATTTGATGAAAAAGGTATCTTTTCCAACTCGGAAAGAAGTGGCGTCATCTATATCTTCTTTGGTAAATTCGAAGGCTTCTAAGAAGGCTTTTCGCTTCAGGGTGTGCATAAAAGCGGTGTACAAACCTTCATCTCCTACTTGTGCAAACATCGTCAATGGATCGCGTTGCTTTAGTTGGTTTTGGTTACGCACATCTCTTACCTTTGTCCACAATTCTAAAGCGGTATCTCCTTGTAGTAAAGCATTCTCGTCAACGGCTCCTCCTTTTGGATAATCACTTACCATGATACAATCTTCTGCATCTCTTTCTTTTAGTAGGTGGTATATTTCTTCGGTGATAAATGGCATAAAAGGATGTAAGAGTTTCATGGCATTTTCGAAGAACTGTAAAGTGCAGTCGTAGGTATGTTGGTCGATTGGTGTTTGGTAATCTGGCTTGATGAGTTCGAGATAAGAAGAGAAGAAATCATTCCAAATGAAACTGTAAAGTGTCTTTACAATTTCCGATAAACGATAGCTCTTATACATTTCTTCAATCTCAGCTAAGGTCTTATTGAATTTACTTTCAAACCAAGCAATAGCGGGGAGATTATTTTCATTGGTTCCTTCTACTACTTCCAAACCTTTTACATAAATCAAGGCATTCCAAATCTTATTGGAGAAGTTACGTCCTTGTTCACAGAGTTTGTCTTCGAATAATAAGTCGCCTCCTGCGGGAGAGGATAATAATAAACCTAAACGTACTCCGTCGGCTCCATAATCGCGGATCAGATCGGCAGGATCGGGTGAGTTACCCAATGACTTCGACATTTTTCGACGTTGAGGATCACGTACCATCCCGGTGAAGTATACGGCATCGAATGGGCGTTCTTGTCGCCATTCATAGCCCGCCATCACCATTCTTGCTACCCAGAAAAAGATAATGTCCCAGCCTGTAACGAGTACAGAGGTTGGGTAGTAATAATCGACTTCTTCTTTGGTTTCGAAACCATCAAATACACTGATGGGCCAGAGCCAAGAAGAGAACCAAGTATCTACTACATCGGGGTCTTGTTCGAGGTTGGCGGCGGTTAAACTAGTATCACCTGTTTTTTCTTGCGCCATTTTCAAGGCTTCCTCTGCTGTTTCGGCTACGACATAGTGTTCTTGGTCGCCATTGATATAATATACAGGGATACGCTGCCCCCACCACAATTGTCGAGAGATACACCAATCTTTGATGTTTTCTAACCAGTGGCGGTATACGTTTTTATATTTTTTCGGATAGAATTTTATCTCATCTTCCATCACAGAAGAAAGGGCTTTTGGAGTGATATGGCTCATATCCATCCACCACTGTTGCTTTAACTTTGGTTCTACCACTGCATCTGTACGCTCCGAGTAACCTACTTTATTATCAATCTCCTCTACCTGTACTAATGCTCCTAGTTTCTCTAATTCTGCTACTGCCAATTTACGTGCCTCAAAGCGATCAATACCCACAAACAATTCTGCTTTTTCATTGAGGGTTCCATCATCATTAAAGATGTCAATGATTTCGAGTTTGTGTTTTTGTCCTAATGCGAAGTCATTGGTATCGTGAGCAGGTGTTACTTTTAAAGCACCTGTACCAAACTCCATCGTTACATATTCATCATAAATCAATGGAATAGAACGATTGACCATTGGCACGATAACGCGCTTTCCTTTAAAGGATTGGTAACGCTCATCTTCGGGATGGAAACAAACGGCTGTATCACCAAGTATGGTTTCAGGACGAGTGGTAGCAATGGTAACATACTCATCTGTTCCTTCTACTTGATAGCGGACATGATAGAGTTTCGACTTTTCTTCTCGGTGAATAACTTCTTGATCCGATAATGCCGTTTTAGCAGCAGGGTCCCAATTACACATACGGTAATCGCGGTAAATTTGCCCTTTATTATATAGGTCTACAAATACATGAATCACTGCTTCTGACAATTTGGGGCCCATAGTAAAGCGGGTGCGTTTCCAATCACAAGAAGCTCCTAAAGTACGTAGTTGCTTGAGGATAATACCTCCATATTTTTCTTTCCACTCAAAGGCATATTTGAGGAATTCTTCTCTGGTAATATCCGACTTTTTAATGCCTTGAGCGGCCAACATTTTTACAACCTTCGCTTCGGTGGCAATAGAGGCGTGATCGGTACCTGGCACCCAACAAGCGTTATAACCCTGCATCCGCGCACGTCGAATCAAGACATCCTGAATGGTATTGTTCAACATATGTCCCATGTGCAAGACACCTGTGACATTTGGTGGAGGGATGACGATTGTATATGCTTCTCGCTCGTCTGGGACTGAGTGAAAGAAGTCTTTCTCCATCCAGTAATCATACCATTTCGATTCTATGTTCGAAGGGTTATATTTTGTGTTCATAGGTGAAAATTTCGATTTACGTCCGACGATTTACGTCCGACGTCTGAAGTAATATCATAAGATTTTGGGTCTCTCTTTTAAAACAATAAATCGTCGGACGTTCAATCGTCCAATCGTCAATCGTTTTTCAGGGTGCAAAAATAAACATTTATCTCAAAAAAAACGCCACAAGGAATCTAAAGGCTTCGCATTTTTGAAAGTACGGTATCTTTTACATAAAAAATACAAGACCACTAGCCCTAAGACCCATGCGATGTATACGACCCACAGGGCTTCACCTGATGGGAAGGGCCAGCCTAACATGGCATAAACATATAGATGAACGATATAAAAAAACAAAGCTGTTTGTCCATAAACAAGTAAAGGCGTTTTGGCGAACAAGGAACTTGTTTTATGAAAGGCATAAAATAAGACCAAATTGACGCCTAGTGTAAATAGCAAAAAGCAGAGGCTTGGTGGGTATTTGATGAGGGTAAAATATGCAATCCATGTGTTGGTATCAGTGAATTGAAAATTACCAAAACTACCCAGACTACGAATCAAAAAGAAGGCAACTAGAAAGCTGATACCTATACCTAGAATAATGGGATAGGCTTTTTCTTTTTGTTGGAGCAATAAACGCCCTAATAATACGCCGAATATAGCCACCCCTAGCCAGGGAATTAAAGGGTAAATCACAAAAACAGGGCTAGTAGTTCCCGGAATCAATAAAAAACGTAATATTGGATGGAAAGCAGTTTCTATCCCACTAGCATCGGGAATGATCCACCAAGAAAGGGCGACGCATAAGATCGGTAAAGTAGCTAGTATTTTGTTTGAAAAACGCAAAAGTAAACCTGTTACGACCATTGACAAACCGAGGATAGAGAGGACGGCAAAGAATAAAAAAACGGGCCCACCCTCTGCGCCAGGTGTTGGGTGATTGGTCATAACACCAGGTGTAGCGAAGATCATTCCTAGTGCCCAACCGGGGGCTTCTATAAAATATTGAACGAACACTAATAGAAAGCCACGCTTAACAAAATACTGGCTGATCTTGCCTTGTGTCCATCCTTTTTGAAGGCGACTGGCTGTAAAAAAAGCCATGCTCATTCCCATGAGGAGGAAAAAGCCGGGGGCACAGAAGTGGGTAATGAGGCGTGAAAAAAACCAGCCTGTACTTTCGTAGGGATTTAGATTAACTCCCCAAAATTCGGAAGCGTGTACCTTGCCTACGAATAAGCCAACATGATCAATGGCCATCAACATCATGATGAAACCACGGAGTAAATCAATGGAAGCGTTTCTATTTTTACGCATTATATATTCTTAGAAATTACAGTTATTTTTTGTATCTTTGAGTATTCGTTTTTGCACCCATCCATATATTAGATAGTCATTTTCCCTTACATTTTTACGCGCCTTCCCCTATTCCATTTTATGGTAACAATATTGGATACCTTAGAAACTGTCTTGATTTAACAATCAACCAATAAATTACTATGTCAAACCATTATTTGAATAAGGTGTACCACTTTATTTTACTTTTTGCATTTTTGTTTTTTGCCAACCATTTAGTTGCTCAAAATAAAACAACTACGTATCCCAAAGAAAAGCCTTTACCTATTGAACTTCCTGCACTCGAAACCCCTGATGAAGCGATAGAACTCCCCCACCCTATTCCTAGTAATAGAGTAAGGCTGGTTTATCCTTTTATGAAGTCTCCAGAGAAGTATCGATGTATTGAATCAGGTGGAAAATATGGGATCAGTACAAAAGATGGAGACGTACTTATTTATCCACAATATGACCATATTTATCGAGTTGTGCAAGAAGGATTATTTTCGGTACAACGCATCAATAAATGGGGAGCTATAAATGAGGAAGCAATTAATACGAAGGGAGAGATTGTGGTGCCTTTTGAGAAGGAACGGATGCGGTGGGCGGAATGACGGATTGACGATGCGATGTGCGATGTGCGATGTGCGATGTGCGATGTGCGATGTGCGATGTGCG
>JAHDHP010000367.1 GCA_020631245.1 Bacteroidota bacterium
CGCGTGAGGGATAGAGGCGGAAGATTGGTGAAATAGAAAGGTAGTGACACTTGGACTAGCAGGGCTGACGGAGGAAGACACTGCTAGGACATATAGTGGAACACCTTTTCTATGAGCCAACTATTAGCCGAAAGCCCGACCTGAAACAGGGGATTGGGGGAATGCGGGATGGAGGGATTGTGTTAGCGTTACGCGCTACCTATATCAGTCCCGCATTTCACCAAAGCCTTGTGGAAGGGCACGCCCAGAAAATGAGGGATTGTGGGATTGAGTTGTTTTGTTAGAAAGATATAATTCCAATGCCTGAGAACAGATTCCTTAAAATGAGGGATTGTGGGATTGAGTTGTTGTGTTAGAAAAATAAAACTCGATTATTCAATTTTAAGTACGTCCCAAATGTCTCCATGCTTTCCAGACAATTCGCCAATCTTTTTCGATGGTATAATCTTTTGCGTATAGTAAATTAGAATGCCCAATAGTAGCTTCATTTTGAGTGGGAGAGGAAATAACATCTAATGGAGAAAGTATGCCTGTAGCTAGAGATGGAAGTATAGATGGTATGGCAGTAGGGTGGTAAGCGACCCATGTTTTTTGGTTCAGGATAATGGCGAAGCAGTTTTTGAGTAAGCTAAGTGGTTGTTTGATAAAAAAGCAGAGGATGGGGAAGAATAAGAGTAGGCAAATGCAGAGTACCCAATCAAATACTTTTTTGTTGCGACGATGACGAGGCATGGCTATATTGAAATGGGTATCGAGGGCATATAAATCACCTGCTGTATTTTTGGAATTACTGCCAATTATACTTTGACTTCCTTCGGGCACAATTTTGAAATCGACTTTTCCTTCGAGATCAATGAGGTATTGAATGATTTGTTGGTTGGGAATGTCTTGGGAACAGAAAATGACTTCTGCTACTTCGAAATAATCAATTAATTGAGGTAATTCGGAGAGTGTACCGATGTGTGGGGCGTGGATGGAGGGATTAGCTAGGGACAAGGCATGCCTTGTCTTTACGAGGGATAGAGGGGTTGAGGGATTAACCCATGCGACGGTTTCGAGAGCAACACCTGCTCGAAAGACCAATTCTTGTACGCGCTGGCATTCTTCGATCCCACCAACAATAATTACGCGTTTGGAGTTGGTTGATTCCATTTGGAAATCACGATGTTTGAGGAAGTGTCTGGTGAGCCGCCAACCACTTGTGGCAAGGGCTGCCCAGGCTGTTCCTAAGAGGATCATAGCACGAGAAAAGCGAAGTGATTCCGGCAGAAAGCCGTAGACAGCAGATATAATGAGCGTACCGAGTATCAGTCCTCGGACTACTCTTGACAGCCGAAGTGGTTTGTCATATCCGCCACTAAGGAAGATGGCTCCTATCCATAGTAAAATATAAAGAGGTACATTGAAGAGCATGTATTCGGGGCCATAGGTGAGTCCTGTCCCTTCGGCCGCTTTGATATTGTTTTGCCAAAAGTTTTTGATAAAATACATCCCTCCATACATGAATAAGGCGTCGAGTAGGGGAGCAGTGAGTTTTTTGATAAATCCTATAAGAATAGCTAATCCTGCTCGTAGATATATGGCTAGTTGAATACCTTTTATATAAAGCTGAGCACCTCCTCCAGAAAAGTGCTTGCGGGCAAAAATAATCATGGCATTATAGAAGACCTTGACATAATTAAGGCTCCCTTTTTTGGTGCTTTCCCCTTTGTAGTGAATAATGGGATGGTGTGGGAAATAGTAGTTTTTATAGCCTCCTTGGATGATACGGTAGGAAAGGTCAATATCTTCACCGTACATAAAAAATGCTTCATCTAAATACCCCACCTTTTCTAATGTTTCCCGACGCATCCACATAAAAGCTCCTGAAAGTACCTCTATTTCTTGGACTTCAAGGGCCGATAAATGCCCCATATAATAAAAGTTGAAGAGTTTGGATTTGGGGAATAAACTTCCCAAACCTGTCATTTTGCAAAAAGAAACCCAGGGAGTAGGCAAACCTCGTTTTGATTCGGGTAGAAAAATACCTTTTCCATCAATCATACGTATACCGAGTCCACCTGCTTGAGGAGTTGCATCCATAAATTCGATAACACTGCTAAAGGTGTTTTCCCCAACAACTGTATCGGGATTGAGTAGTAACACATATTTTCCTGTGGCAATGCGGATGCCTTGATTGTTGGCTACGGCAAATCCTGTATTCTCTTTATTAGCGATGAGTATAACATTGGGAAAATGTTTACGAACAAAATCAACCGATCCATCTGATGAATTGTTATCTATGAGAATTGTTTCTACTTGTAATCCTTGAGCTGCGCGTGCTACTGATAGCAAAACCTGTTCGAGGAAATACTTTACATTGTAATTGACAATGATGACCGATAACTGCATCTAAAAATAAAAAAACAAAAATTAATGGAGGATAAAAATGCCTTGATGCACTATGATGTGCAGCAAATTAATCACCTTATTCGAAATCGTCGTTCTATTAAGCCCGAAAAATACAATAATAAGCGGGAAGTACCATCCTTTATTTTGGATGAAATGCTAGAAAATGCTAATTGGGCTCCTAATCATGGCTTAAATCAACCCTGGCATTTTGTGATTTTTAAAGGGGATGGGCGCAGAAAACTTGCTGAATTTCAGGCAAATCATTATAAAATAAATACTCCGCCTGAAACTTTTAAACAAGGAAAGTATGAGAAACAATTGAATCGCCCTGAAATGGCTACTTATGTGATTGCCATTTGTATGAAGCGAGTAGAACGTACGCGTATTCCAGTGATAGAAGATGTAGAGGCAGTGGCTTGTGCGGTGCAGAATATGCACTTAACAGCAGCAGCTTATGGGGTTGCGGGGTATTGGACGAGTGGGGGAGTCACCTATACACAAGCACTCAAAGATTGGCTGGGCTTGGGTGAGGAAGATCAGTGCTTGGGTTTCTTTTATGTAGGCTATACAGATGAACCGTGGCCAGAAAGTCCAAGAAAATCAATGGATGATAAGGTGGTGTGGGTAGATAAGTGAGATTTTAAAAATAATTATGTATATTTTTTTAATGAATTGCTGTTTTGAAAAATAAATAAATAGTTGTAAAAAAGTATGTTTTGTGTTTAGTTTTTTCATAATTTAGAGGGATTGAAGTTTTATAACCGTATTATGGAAACTAGCAAAACCGAACGCCTGTTGAAGGCTATCTATGCATATTCTGAAGAGCAGAATAATAAGATGAAGTTATGGAAAGACTTGGGACTTTTTATTGAATCACCCTTTTTCAATAAAAGTAAACAGTTGGTTGATTTGTTTGAGTGCCTTGAAAAACACTTGAAGAAGAAGCCAATAGCTTATCCTTCAAAGGAACAGATTCACAAGTATTTAATAAAGAAAGGACATACAAAATTTAAATTAGCTAAGGTCAGTGATATTTCTTCTAATTTATACTTATTGATTGAAGAATATTTGGCTACTATTACTTTTGATGCACAGGAAGCATTAAAGCTGAGTTATAAACTAGAGTGGTTACAATTGTTTAAACTAGACAAGCATCTTCAAGGACATCAGAAAAATGTTAATCGGGTGTTGTCTATTAAGAAAGATACAGAATCCTCTGCCCCTCTTAATCGGTATATTTTAAGTAATAAAATTGTTGCGATTAAAAAACCAGAAGACCGATTGCCTGAATTGATAGATTCAAACACTTATTTAGATCAATATTATTTAAGAGAACAGGGGAGGCTGCTTTGTATAAAATTGTCTTATCAAGCGGTTAAAGATGTTAAACGGCTGGAGAAAAAACGAGACTACTTTTTGACTTATTGTAAGGAATTTGAATTGGAAAATTTTCCGATAGCTTCTTTATATTATAAGCTTCTTTTAGTTTATGCAGCTCCTCGTAGTAAAGATTTATTGGAAGAGTATTTAGAATACCTTCATCAGGTACAAGATTATTTTTCTTCTTATGAGATTCATAGACTGTATGATTATTTAGTGAATTTCTATATCCGCCGAATTAAAATATTCAACCAATTTGAGTTAAGACCAAGACTGTATAATACCTACAAAGATGCCTATGAGAATGGGTTTATGCGAATAAATGTAAGGCACTATAAAAACTTTGTAGTGTTAGGGGCTAGTGTTGGAGATATAGAATGGGTGACTGCCTTTAATGAAAAATATAAATCCGAATTTTCAAAAGTATATTATGACTTAAATCGAGCTTATATTGCTTTTTATCAGCAAGATTATGCAACATTAAAGCAAATTATTGAAAAAGAGTTAGGGTCTAATCCAGATAAAGTCTTTAGAATTGGGAAGCGGATGCTTGCATTAAAGCTATATTATTTGATTGATGATATAGATGGGATAGAGAATGCAATACGCAGTTTTGAAGAGTTTCTTCGAAATCAGAATGAAGAGAAAATGATCAATGAAATGAAGGATGCACATGGTTTGTTTCTAGAATATTTTAAACGTATTTATAAGGGGCAAAGTAATCCCAATATTGATTTGCCTGTTGATGAATTATTAAAAGAAATAAGTGATTCTAGTAAAGTAATTGCGGATAAGTTTTGGCTGCTAGATATTTTAAATAAAATAGGTAAAAAAAAAGTAGCAATAGGCTAATCTGAAGAGAGTTAGACTGCTGCTACTTTATTTATAAATTACTTATAAGCAATGATTTAACTTGCCATTC
>JAHDHP010000368.1 GCA_020631245.1 Bacteroidota bacterium
TAGCTGCCTAGTGACGCCTATGCTGGCAGGGCTGACAGCGGAAGACACTGCCAGCATATTGGCGGAACAGGCTGGTATGAGGCAACTACAAGTGAATAGCCCGACCCCATTTTTCTTATGTTTTGCCACCAGCGAGGACGCTCGCAGGAGCAAAGCATAAGAAAAATGGGGATGCGCCCAAAAAAATAAAACTTGTAACTTTAAACAAAACCCAATATATTTGGATTCATTCTTGATGTTTATGTAATAGATAAATTTTTGATCTATGGATAAACATATAAAAACCATTTCGATATTTATTGCTGTAATAGTTTGCCTCCCTTTGGGTTATGTGTCGGTAATGGCTATGGGCGAATATGGCTTTCTCGTATTCGTTTTTATTCCCCTCCTCATCGGATTTATTCCCTCATTTATCGTTGGTCGTAAACAGCCTCTGCGTTTTGGCGAATGCTTAAGCTTAGGTTTTCTAAGTTTGTTATTTGCTTGTTTACTAATGTTAGCTCTTGCCTTTGAAGGATTGATCTGTATTCTAATGGCAAGTCCATTATTATTGATCTTTACCTTGCTCGGTTCGTATTTCGGCTATTTGTATAGTCGCTATTTCCAAAATAAGTTAAAACAGAATCAGCTATTCCTCTTATTGACATTGAGTACATTGGGGCTTATCAGTTTTGATACCTTAACACAGCCAAATGAATTAATCCCTGCCACGACCATCATTGAGATAAATGCACCTATTGAAACGGTTTGGGAGAATGTAGTTAGTTTTAGTACGATTGAAGAGCCTGCAGAATGGTTCTTTAAAACGGGTATTGCCTATCCGATTGATGCGAAGATTGATGGAGAAGGTGTTGGAGCTGTTCGTTATTGTAATTTTACAACGGGTAGTTTTGTCGAACCTATCACTACTTGGGATGCTCCTACCTTATTACAATTTGATGTAGAAAAACATCCTGTTCCGATGCATGAATGGAATCCTTTTTGGGAGGTGCATCCTCCACATTTGAATGGTTATTTTCAGTCGCGTAAGGGGGAATTTAGGTTGGTGAAAATAGATGAAAACCGAACAGAGTTACAGGGTACAACTTGGTATACGGTAGATATTAATCCACAATTTTATTGGACGACTTGGTCAGATGCTATTGTACATCGGATTCATCATCGAGTATTGAAGCATATTAAGAAGGAGTCGGAGAAGTAAGTACTTATTAAATACCTTCTTATGCTTCTTATCTGTCTTATGTGGTTTTATTTAAAAGCAGTTAGCTAACAAAATCTAAAATACTGGTGCTGTATCTGCTCCGTTAACACAGCATCAATGGTGGAGGTATCATGTTGGGCACTAACTGCCAGTATCACCTGAGCTTGTTTTTTGAGTTGTGATAATTTAGAGACATCTTCCATAAGGATACCATAAATTTCTTTCCCAATTTTTTTGTGATTGTTGCAAAACCATTGAAAGGGAATATTTTTTTCAAGGAGTAAGGAAGCAAGCTTTTTACCTTTATGCCCAGCTCCCCACAGTATTAAATCCATTTTTGAATCATAATCTTGGTCTAGAAAGTGGTGTATCTTTAAGGCAGCAAATTGATTGTCTGCATAATGCTCGTCGGTTCGAGAAGTGCGGCTTGGATAATCGCGCCAATGGTGGATGATTTCTTTTACAGGAGCTATTTGCAACCCTATTTTTCGAAAGCGAAAAGCGAGATCGTAATCTTCGGGATAAATATGAGGTGTAAATCCTCCACTACGGTCAAAATCATGACGATGGGTCATCCAACAAGGAGAAGGTATGCTGCACTCCTTGTAAATGTCTTTGAAGTTTGAAGCCTTTAGCGTTAAGTCATTAAGCCAGTCCGCGTAATTTTGGTAGCCTTGTCCGAGTGGTAAGGAACTAAAATAATGCACTAGTCCGACTGATAAAAAGCCAAGTCCTTTGTTTTGCAAAGTATGTGTTAATGACTCAATTTTGTTGTTAAGCATCACATCATCCGAATCCATACGGGTCAAGTATTCGCCTGTTGAGGCGGCGTAGGCGGTTTGTAAAGCGGAGATGATACCATTGCCTTTGTTGGTGAGTAAAGTCATGCGGGAATCTTGTTGGGTGTAGGTATTTACGATGTCATAACTTGCATCGTCAGAGTGGTCATCTACGATGAGAAGTTCCCAATTGGTATAGGTTTGTGCCAGGATGGAATCGAGGCATTCTGGTAGAAAAACGGCAGTGTTTTTCATGGGGATTAGAATGCTGACAAGGGGAGTGGACATGTGGAGGTATTAACTTTCAATCATTACTTTAAACTATTCAAAAAGGTCTTAAAAGCCTTCCAATAGTTTTCATTCCCTTCGGTAGATGCCCATAAGGCTCTTGCTCCATGAATCCCCTCCACTATGGGTACAAATTGTGTTTTATTGCTGCTTTCAGCTGCGTCTAAGAATGATTTTACCGCAGGAGCCTCTGCTTGTGAAGAAGTCAAAAATAAGGGCTTATTCAAGCCTTTAGTAGCCTTCTGTACAAAGTCAGGAGCAATTTCGCGATAATACTCTCCTGGGCTAAAGGAAGCAACGGCTTTCACCTTATCATTTTCCTTTCCAATTTTAAGAGCTAAAGAAGCCGAATAAGAACTCCCTACCAAAATGACAGGTTTCCCATACAGTTTATAGGCATAATCGATGCCTGCCAATATATCTTGTTCGGCATCAATAAACTTAATTTCTTGATCGGGAAATTTCTCGGTTGCTGCTTTGACGGTGATATTATCACCTCCCAAGCGATCACCTCCTGATCGTTGGTCTAATGCCAAGCAATTATAACCCATTTCATTGAGTTTAGGGGCTATTTCATCGTATTCATTGCGGCTAGATCCTGCTTGATGACATAATACGATCACCTCTCCGTCTTGTGATTTATGCCATAAATTGATGGCCATTTTTAAGCCGTCTTTCGAGTCGATATACATAGTTGCCATACCTGGGTAGTTTGGTAAAGAAGAAGATTTTGGGGTTTCTTCTACCTGTTTTTCTTTAACTGGAGCAGCAGGTGCCTCCTCCATGTTAGTTGACTGTTCGGGGTTACTACAGGCAGCTAGTATCAATATAAGCAAAAAAGGGATCGTAGTTTTCATAATGGAATTATTTTGGATGATGTAATGACAATCTACTAGGCCCCTCCCCAACAAAATCCTCAATAAAATACCCTCCCTCACAAAAAGGAACCAACTCGCTCTTGATAAAAGACTGTACTTCTGTTACAAACTTATGTGGGTACAATAAATGAACATTCGGTCCCGCATCTAAGGTAAAAGATAAAGGAATGCCTGTTTCCTCTCGATATTCCCATAGTCGTTTTATGACCGAAATAGTATTGGGTTCAAATAACATATAACTAGGTGTAGAGGTCATCATTAACGCGTGGAGGGTCATTGCCTCCTTTTCGACGATAGGAATAAAGGCATCTAGGTCACCAGCCTTTAAAATATCCATTAAAGCGGCTAGGTTGTCTTGTGCCTGTTGGTATCGCTGTGCAGCATAGATATTTGAATCCATTAAGGCATGACCTGCCCTACTTGATACCTTCTTTTCACGGCGGCTAACAATAAGAATCGTATCATGATAATCTTGGAAAATAGGATGTAAACTATTAGCTACAGGAATGGCGTAATCATTAGAACTATCTTGTATAGTTGGATGTATACCCCATAGAGCTGCTTTCGGATAGACAGAACGAGAAGCACTCCCTGATCCTAAGCGAGCCAGTAAGGAGGCTTTTTGATAAAAAGAAGTCGAATCCGAAAGGCTCTGAAATAATTGATTTTCTAGTTCACATAAACACATCGCTATGGCACTCATTCCTGAAGCTGAGGAGGCAATGCCTGAAGAATGAGGAAAGGTATTCGTAGAACTTATTTCGAAGTGGAGCTGCTTTAAAAAGGGCTGGTGATCGAGAATGCTGGCAAAGTAGTTCTTGATCTTATGGCCAAAGGCTTCGTTGGCTTGATCCTCAAATAGGAAGTTGACACTAATGTCTTCACTAGGAGTCTCTTTGAGACGAGCTGTCAAGTGAGTTTGTGATTGACATGCAGAAAGCGTAAAACTAACAGAGGCATTTCGTGGATACTGACGCCCAAATTTGCCCCAGTATTTTACCAACGCAATATTCGAAGGACTCGACCAAGCTACTTCTATAGGAGCTAACTGGCTATCGGTAATTTGTAAAGAGGAAGGTGTGCTTTGCAAAGTTTGATTTTTAAATGAAGGAGATATGTATTTTCATACATCCAACCAGAAAGATAGTTCGAATGTTGCAAAATAAATGAAATAAAAGTAATGGTGAAAGAAATTTATGAGGAATGGTGAAAAAATAAGTACAACAATTTATAGCCAACGATTAATTGTATCTTCGCTTTTTCTAAATAGACGAGCTATGAAAATACCTATGTATGATGGGGAACTCCCTACGATTTCGACGGAGCAAATGATGGAAGTGGATCGATTAATGATGGAAGAGTATCATATTTCCTTGATACAGATGATGGAGAATGCAGGGCGCGGGCTGGCACTAGTAGCGAAGCAAATGTTACTAGAGGAGGGAGAGTTGACCAATAAAAAAGTAGTGATCCTCGCTGGTACAGGAGGAAATGGAGGAGGAGCTTTGGTGGCAGCTCGTCGTTTACATAGTTGGGG
>JAHDHP010000369.1 GCA_020631245.1 Bacteroidota bacterium
CTTATGTAAACTAAAAATAAACATAAACATGAAGAAACTTTTGTCGTTAATTAGAACTTCCCTTTTCATTTGTATTCTATTTGTATTAAGTATTTTTGTTGTACAAGCACAAGGATGGGAAAGAGAATTCCCTGTAGAAAATTATATTCATTCGACTTTATTACCTGATGATGAGGTGATGATTCTGTCGCATTCTTCTCTTTTCTCTAAGACTTATATACTGACTCGAGTAGATGCTTCAGGAAGGATTCTTTCTCAGTTTGAGGTGGAATCCACTAATAGCTCCTTCGTAGAAATTCACTATGACGCTATAAATGGAGGCTTGCTACTAGTAGGTTTACAGTTTCACATATTCAATGTACACCTACGAAAAATAAATATGGACGGGTCAGTTGTTGAATGGGATCAATTGTACAATAATGATGGTCCACTGGTATTTGGCGTATTTGATAAAGTGACTGTTGAACCTGGTTCGGATGGTTCTTGGTTGATTATGGATGCGACGCAGGATAAGATTGGTGATGATTGGCTTCATCCGCATTTTTTGAATGTATTACGAGTAGATGCACAAGGAAATCCGATTTGGCAACAACGGTATCACTCCGATGAAAGTGATAGTTTGCATTTAATTGGTGTTACTATCAAGGAACAAAGCAATGGAAATTATATAATAGCAGGTATCGGTCAAAGAGGTTCTGACAATTTTTATCCTTTTTTAAAGCATTTGGCAGCGGATGGTACTGAAACGGCTATTTATTGGGGCGAAGCATTTGAAAGAATTGATCTCACAAACAACAATATACCGTTTCATGCGACTCAAACAGCAGATGGTAACTTTATATTTATGAAGTCCAATATGCTCATTAATGATCATCAAACACCAATCATCAAAGTGAATCCAACTGCTGAAATAATATGGGAAAAGGGAGTGATAACATTTTTGGGATTTGGGCAGGCCAATCCTACACAATTATTAGCACTCGAAGATGGCGGCTTTGTCATTCCGCTTAAATACATTTTATGTGATGATGTGGGAGCAGATCCTGAATGTTGGAGCAATTATAATATCATCAAATATAATGAATTAGGAGAAGAAGTATGGAACACCTTTTCTGATGGCATTACATTTAATACTTATCAATTTGATGACTTACATGCTTTTGAGTTATCAGATAATGGTATTATAACTGTTGGTAGAGGAAGTAGTAGCGATTTGCAGGTAGAAGATCAAACATTGTATACCTATTTAATTCGATTAAATCAAGATGGAGCTAAGTTAGGCAATCAACTTACCGGAACCGTATTCATCGACCAAAATCAAAACTGTGTATTTGATGAAGGAGAATATACCCTTCCCCAACAAATTATTTCTCTTTCTAGTATAGATACCCCCTCTTATCGTACTATCACTATACCAACTGGTGAATATTCCATACGTGTAGCTCCTGGCAGCTATACTATTGAGCTTGAAAATTTAAGTGAATTATTCGGGCTAGACTGCTATCCCACTCCTGAAGATTTGCAGGTCATTTTTACCGAAGATTATGCGACTCAAACCTTTGATATTGCGCTCACTCCTTTAGTAGAGTGCCCTTCTTTAAGTGTTCAAGTAGGAGTAGGTGAAATTACCCCATGTGAAAGTTCTAATTATCGCATCAACTATTGTAATACAGGTACTGATCTAGCTCAAAATGCCTTCGTTACCTTACAATTAGACCCACATCAACGTATTACGAATAGTGCTATAAGCCCTACTCCAATAGGGGGAAACCAATTCCAGTTTAACGTAGGTAATGTAGAACCAGGAAGGTGTTTTTTCTTTGATGTACAGATTGAGCTTTCTTGTGAGGTAGAAGTAGGAAGATCACATTGTGTAAAAGCACAAATCTATCCATATGATCCATGTGTTCCTCCAAGCGCAACTTGGGATGAATCACATATAGAAGTAAGTGCAAACTGTGATAATGGAGAGGAGGTCATCTTTACCATTCAAAATACGGGTACAGGTAATATGGTACAACAACGCCCTTACTATGTGTATGAAGATCATGTGATGTATGAAATGGAGGAATTCAGATTGGATGCTGGTGAAATATTGGAAGTGACGCGTGCAGCTAATGGTACAACTATGCGATTGGAGGCGGCACAAAGTGAAGGGAATCCGAGTCATTCCACACCGATTGTTTTTGTAGAAGCATGTGGTGTCAATGAAGATGGAAGTATTAGTACAGGTGTGGTCAACTCTGTCACTGATGGTGATTTTGATGATTTTTTGGATATTGTTTGTGTAATTAGTACGGCTTCTTTCGACCCTAATGATAAAGCGGTAAGCCCTTCTGGCGTTACTCCCGAACATCACTTCGTAAACGTAACGGATCAACTGAATTACAAAATCCGCTTTCAAAATACAGGGACAGATACGGCTGAATTAGTGATTATTAGAGACACATTATCTCAACACCTAGATATAAGCACGTTTACAAGTGGTGTGAGTAGCCATAATTATAAGGTTCACTTTATAGATACCAATGTGATTGAGTTTCACTTTGACCCTATTGAACTACCAGATAGCAATGTCAATGAACCAGCTAGTCATGGCTTTGTAGAATTTAGTATCTACCCCTACCCTAGTACGGAACTAAGAACTCGTATTGAAAATACAGCCGCTATTTACTTTGACAACAATGCACCTGTGATTACGAATACCACCTTCAATACGATTGGGGAGCGTTTTTATACCATTGGGATCATCAGTAGTACCGACGAGGTATTATTAGAAGGTTTGCATGTTGAAATTACACCTAACCCTATTCGTGGACAAGCAGTAATGTCGCTGAATGGGATTGATGACTTACAAGATGTTTCACTTGTGATTTACGATATGTATGGACGGTCGATACACCAGTATCAAAATCAGGGGAGTTCGAAAATGGTAATTGAGGCTCGTGATTTACTACCTGGAATGTATTTTTATCGTTTACAAAAGGGAGATCAAGAGATAAATGCAGGAAAATTGCTTATTGAATAAAGATAGCCTTTGAAAATTAGGAGCTTTCTAATTTCATGAGTAGCCATTCTTTTTCGGTCAGGTTTCTTTCGGATTTGATTTGGGCTTTAAGTTTTTCGTTAGCTGATTTGTCAAATGGATTTAGATGTGCTAGTCTTCGAGTGTAACGAATAATTTGCAGGTAGTTATTTTGATGATAGGCAATCTGTTTTTTCTTGCGTTGCACATACATGTTAAAACTATCTAATAATGAATGAAGGGCATCTTCTTCTTGAAGTTCATAATAGGTTTTTAATAGTATGGTTTTAGCACTAAGATTTATAAAGACATCGTCTATTTCAGTTTGGTGTAGTAAGCTAATTACCTCTTGATAGTCCTCTTTATGGAAATGAAACCGCGCTAGACAAAAGGTATATGAGGCATCTTGTTGTTGTAGAGGTAATACTTCTTTGTAGTCTTCCATAAACTGCTTGATCCAGTCGTATTCTTTTAGCTTCAAACCAACTGCTACAATATTGATATAAGTCCAAGGAGAAAGATAATCTCCTCCCCATAAAATGTCTTGCTCTAAGGCGGATTGATATAGAAGAAATAGCTCTCGTATATAGGGTTTTTTTCCTATATTGAGTTGCCTAATACAGTAATTACGGGCTAGTCCATGAAGCTCTTGTCGATAGGATTTGGAGAGTTGGTGTTCATACTTGGTTAAGTTTTGTTTAAACTGTTCAAAATAAGCTTCATTTTCGATATCTAGCAAGCTTTGTAACATGGGAAAATAGAGCTGAATAGCTGGTACATCTTCGTAACTATGTGTTTCTAAATGACTAAATATTTCCTCTTGCATGTTTTTTTGATACTCGTGTTGAAAGAGGTTTTGATAATTGAGCATCATGCAAAACATACGAAGCTTATAGATGATGTAGTAACGGTCGAGTGTATCGGTAACCTGTTGTAAATTGGGTTCTTGTTTCCGTTTCTTTTTTTTCTCCAAAAAAATACTTTTCAACTCCTCTAACCGAAAGGAGCATTCGTAGTATTGGGAGTCTAAAACGGTTTGTTGATCCCGTTGTTTTTCTAGGTTCCTAATTACTTGATGGAAGTGTTTTTCTAGGTTCCGTTTATCGTATATTTCAGCTAAGTAGCGTTGCTTAATAAATTCATCACCTTTGTACTTTTGCAAGGCCAAAAAATCTTCAGCGGCTTGTAATAATACATGCATCAACTGTCTAATTAGTCGATCATTATATCGCTGTTTGGGATATAATTGATGAAATACAAGTTCTTTATCTAATATTCTCTTTTTCTTTTTTTTTATATTTTTTCGCACATATTCAAATAACATTATCACCTCTTTATTCTTGTTGTGATAAGGAGAATGTAGATAATAATCGAACTGCTTCCACTCGTTGGAGTTGAAGCCATATAATAGGCTAATAAGTTTACTGTTGTACATGGACTTCACAATTAAAGATTGAATGATTTATCGTAGGACATTCAATCGTACTTTTTACTATCATTAACAATAATTTGGAAGATATGAAAAACCTAAAACAAATGCATTTCTTACTCCAACTCATTTTAGGATTTCTAGTTGGCAGATTCGAACAAGACTAGTATTCATTTAGCTTGTTTTA
>JAHDHP010000370.1 GCA_020631245.1 Bacteroidota bacterium
CGGATAGCCCGACCCCATTTTTGCTGAAGCAGATGCTTCCGCCAGCGTCCTCGCTGGTGGCATCTGCTTCAGCAAAAATGGGGGCACGCCCAAAAAATGATAACTATAAAATGGAATGATTAATTTTTCATTACTTTTATCGCATAAAAAATAAAAGCATGAAGGTTCCAACACTAGAAACGCCCAGACTACAATTGATAGCTTTAAATGACACTCATTTGAATGACTTATTTGATATTTATAAAGATGAAGAATCAATGAAGTATTGGGATGACTTTGCACATCAAAGTATTGATGAAACTAAAAAGCTATTGGATTTCTTGGCAGGCAGAATTGAAAAAGGGACAGGGATATGTTGGGGAATTGTACTGAAAGAAAATCGGATAAAAGAGAAACGAAACACTAACTCTTCCTCCATTTTAACAATAAAAAGAAGTAAAGCATAAACGCCAATACAGCAATCCCAATACCTACACCTATAAAAGGAGAACGATATTGTAAAACGATGTCATGCTCCCCCTTTTTTAGCAGTGTCCCCATAAAACCAATATTGGCGATATCTAAAGGCTGGGCTTGCTCATTGACCAATAATTGCCAACCTCGATCATACGGAATCGCAAAAAGTAAATAACCAGTCTGTGATAAACTCAAGCTGCCTTCGATATGGTTTTGACCATGTGAAGTAATGGATAGTGTAGAAGGAGATTTGTAATAATTTTCCCAACGTTCGTCATTCATTTCAAACTCCATTTCACTTACTTGAAGCTGCTTGAGTTCTCGATAGTTCATCGCTTGATCGTCGGGAGTAATAAGGGCTTTGAGGAGAGCAAAATCCTTCTGTTGTGGTTTAAGCTTTTCGAAATGACTTTGAAGAATATAATGATCATAACAAAAACCCATAGGATGTACATGGCGATTTCGGAAGACTTTTACATCTCCAAATTGTTGTAGCTTTTGCTGTCCTAGCAATTGATTGGCTGTTTGGTTGGGATTGCGTTTGGTAAGATGATATTTGACACTTGTATAAGCCTCTAATAAAGGTCGTTTTTGTAGTCCTGTAATCCAGCGGGTTTGATCTTCTTGTCCTTCGCGAATGACTTCCATATACCGTAAAAAATCGGCATAATAAGGCTGGTTAAAAGAAGAATAAGAAGTAGTCCCATAGTAATTTTGAATACGCGGATCGTTGATACTACGGTGTTTGGCTAGTCCAGAAGAGTAGTCTTTACTCACCCTAAAAAACGAAATATCTTGTACTTTGAGGTAATCAATAGCATCGACCGTATAGTCATTATAGCCAAGTTTACTATTGAATTTGTCATAACTTACAGCCTCTCTATCATTGATCGTAAAGTAATTGATAGAAGCCAATTCAAATACCAATAGTATAGGAATGATCCAGCGAATAATACCCACTTGAATTTCCTGATTCCAGAGGACTAAACAAAGTCCATATAGTACAATAAAAACACTTGTCCAGATTTGCCAAAATGAAACAAGAGGGTTTTTGGCGGGAAAATAAGGATACCACAATAAGGCAAGAAGTGAGAGAATACTTATACCTAAAATAAGGAGGTTGAGTTTCTTTTTTTGGCCGTTTAATAGGTGCAAACTGTACATCCCAAAAAGGAGGAAGGTTAACGGAACATAGAGTGATAAAGCAGACTTATAATAATCACCTGCAAATAGGTAAAAGGCATATCTAAAGAAAGGAAATACTAGGAGCAATAGCCAAAAAAAGAGATACACTAAATAGGCAATTCGTTTACGTCCTTCTAACATCATAGGTAACTGCGGCACTAACAATAAGGGCAATAGTCCGCAGTAAAAAAGAGGAGCTTCTAAATAGTTACCCCAACCCCTAAAGGCACTTCCATTTCCAAGAATATCATTCCCTAAAGAACGCATGAAAAGGGTAATATAATGCAGGCTTTCTTCGAAGCCGAAAAAGGGCATAGAGGATAGCTCCTTAAATCGAGAAACACTGCCTCCCATTCCTCTTGGACTAGAGATAATCCGTTCTAAAATAGAGGTGACGGCTGGTCCACTAAAGGCAATACCTAGGAGGGAGAGACCTGCCATATAAGCAAAAAGTAACCCTAATTGTTTGAGTGGTTTTCGTTCTTCGGAAAAGAAACGAAAGAGGGCGTAAATGGTAATAAATACCAGTGAAAAATACCAGGAGGTTCCCCCTAATAAAAAGATGCTAATGGGAAATAACCAAATAGATTTTTGTTGATACAGCTTCTCAAAAGCCAATAGTAAAATGACGCTATATAACAAGGTCGTTGAATGTCCATACCAAGTGCCTCCCACAATCATATAGCCACAAAAAGCTAATAAAAGTCCTCCAATACCCGCTACATAATCACTAAAGGACATCATCTTGAGGTAGAAGAAAAAACAACAAGCTCCTAATAGTATTTTGAAACATTCGAGGTAGGGGAGGGCATAGACTAGGCGGTCTTCTCCCAAGAAATAATATAGGAAATTAAGCGGGTTATCGGTGCCCGAAGGAAGAATGTTTTGTCCCAATCCATGGTGGAAAGACCATTGAGGAATGCCTGTTTCTCGCAGATAGTTGGAGGTATGTACCAGTTGCGGGTAAAAGGCATTGATAGTATCACTTCCAATATCAGTAAACAAAAATAGCTTTTCGAAGCATAGGAAATCGTGAAAAATAAGCACACAAATTCCCATTACCACCAAAGCCAAAATGCCAAGATGCTTTTTTTCACTTTTCTGTATCATTACTGCCCCATTTGCTTCATCAAAATAGCTCGATTCTTTTTGGCAGACGCATAATTAGGAGATAATGCCAAGGCTTTATCATAATCTTTCAAGGCATTTTCTAAGTCGCCTGTTTCATGATAAATAATGGCTCGGTTATTATACGCAATATGCGATTGTGCATTAAATTCAAGTGCCTTATTATAATCAACCAATGCCTTATCATACTCTTTTTGTTGATAGTACAAACGCCCACGATTAAGCCAAGCATTAAACAATTGTGGATTGGCTTTAATGGCTTGATTAAAATCAGCCAATGCCTCCTGATATTTCTTTTGATTAAAATAAATTAAGCCACGATTAGTCAGAGCTTTCGCATCACTAGGATTATGTTTAATCGCATTACTATAATCTTTCATCGCCTCTGCTCCTCGCTTCTGCTCGCTGTTATATTCTCCGCGTTTAAAATGAGCAATACTATTATCGGGATACTTACTCAATACATCCGACCATAAAGTGCCACTATTTTTCCATACCCCACAACGCTGGTAAGTCATGCCTGTCAATACCAAGCCTCCTACTGCTACGAGTCCCAAAAGCAACATTCGCCATTGAGGACGCTGCTTATATAAGCCCGCAATACCCGAAGCCAAAGCAAAACATAAACCTACATACGCCAAATAACTATAACGATCCGCCATCACCGCATTACCAACAGGCAACAACTGCAAGACCAATAATAAATTGAGTACAAAAAATAAAAAGCCAAATAAAACAGCCTTCGAAGTACGCATCCACCAGGCAAAAGCACCCGTAATCACCAATGCTAAAAGCGGAGCCACTTTAAAAATAAGAGGCAAGGTATCTGCACTCGTCTTAACAGGATAGGGATATAAAGCACTCAAATTAATAGGCACAAACAACTTTGCGATATACATCATAAAGCCATATCCCGCAAAAGAAATCCGTTGCACCATACTATATGCATCAGGCTGACTAATCGCTGATTGAGATTGGATTTTAATCGTCACAATACCAATTACCACCGACAATGCCAAGAAAGGAATCTTCTCTACAAACATACGCGCATCCCATTTTCGTCCCTGATACAGATCCACCAACCACAATGCTATCGGAAAAACAACCGCAGCAGGTTTAGATAACAAGGAGGCAAGCCCCAACACAAACGTTGCTACTAACCACATCATTTGCTGATTCGCCCGATACCTTAAATAGGTCAACATCCCCCCCATAAAGAAAAAGGTATACAAGACATCCTTCCGTTCAGCAATCCATGCCACCGATTCCACATGCATTGGGTGTACCCCAAATAAGAGACTTGTTACAGCCGCAATTAGCCAGTTTTTTGCCGTCAAACGATAACAAAACAAAAACACCAGAAAAGTATTTAATAAATGCAAGAGCAAATTCATCCGATGATAAGGAGCAGCATCCAAACCACCCATCAAATAATCAATGCCAAACGATAACCAAGTGAGCGGCAAATAGTTATCACCTGCTACAATCGGCTCCGTAAACATCTCTTTCAATGGCGCATCACTCTTCCATTGGGTCGTCTCATTACTCAAAATATAGACACCATCATCCCAGTTAATAAAGTCATTACTTAAAGAGGGAAGGAAAGCAATAAAGGTCAATAGCAAAATGCCACCAACTAGCAATAGCCACGAAGGTTCTTTGGATACAGCAGCAGCCTCCGCTCTTTTTTGGCGATTAGACTTCGTCGTTTTTTTGGCAGCGCGTTGTTTCTTTTTCGACATACTTAATCGAGGTTTTAAAGGAAGGTACAAAAATACAACATAATAACTCAATCACACAATCTCCCCTGTAAAGACGTTGCGTGCAACGTCTCTTGATCCCCATTCCCTCAATCCCT
>JAHDHP010000017.1 GCA_020631245.1 Bacteroidota bacterium
CGTAGCTTCACAATGCTTCTGTTTCGTCAAGCTATCGCTACTATCCCTCACGCGAGAAACGTGCGACGATTTACGTGCGACGTGCGACGGAAGTACTTTTATATTCATTATACTTTGTTTATTTTGCTTTGTCATCGCATCTCGCACAACCTTAATCGTAAATCGTCCCATCCTTAAATGCAAATCGTCGGACGTAAATCGTCGCATCGTTCCATCGTCTATCTCCGCTTCTTCCGCTTCTTTTTCTTACTTCTCTTTTTCGCCTTTTTAATCACCTTCGCTGGTGGACCTTTCTCCTCCGCTTCCCTCGTAAAGGTTTCTAGTAATGGAGACTCTGTAAATACTTTCTCCACCCATTTCCATTCGCCATCTGTCAATTCTAAGGCACGATAAGAACCATCTGGAATATACTGCGACTTATCCCTCGATTTAGCTGCATCTTCCGACTCAGGCACTAAATAATCAAAGACAATAGAATTTTTCAACTCATCATAATTCAAATTGACAATCGAGCCTTGTTTAAACTCTAAAAAGAAACGATTTACCAATTTCATTTCCTTCCGATCATTCTGTTCCCAAAAAACAGGATGACCAAAAACAGGTTCTTGTTTAGCATTAAAATGCATAATGTCTACGAGCTTCTTATCCGTCTTATGATTAAAGCCATCCCATCCAAACAACAAATAGTAGGTCTTTCCTTTATGCTCATAAGGTGTTAGGCTATAATACAAAGCTCCATACCAGTTTTTAGCACCTAAAGTTTTCGTTTCTGGTGCCCCTATTTCAGGAGATTTATCCAATAAAGGAATAAGTCGCAAATCACCTGGTTGATTAAACTGAATGGCTCCAAAATACTTATAGGTCAATCGAGCGGCATTCCGTTCATCTTGATCAATAACCATCCACGTAAAAATGCGAAACTTTTTGTCTGGTGTATCCAAAATAGATACATTTTCAAGGGAATCAAATGGGTAATAATACGAATTAGGGGTTTTGAGAGCTTCTACAAGTAAAGGAATGAATTGATAGTTGGCATCATACCGATCTTTTTCAACAGCCGAGGTACGAATTTTGCCAAATAGTTGCTGAAGACTGTCTTCATATTGTTGTAATTTCAACAAATCAGCCGGCTTAATTTCTTTAGGTTGTGCAAGTAAATAGCTACATAGCAAACAAAAAGGAATGATTAACAGCTTTTTCATATGTGGTTGTGTTATTTATTAATTAGATTATAGTATTTTTAGAGAACGTATTTTTTGACTTTTATAATACCTTTACGTAAAATCACATAGTTACATTCTTTGCTTTAGGCAGATTAAAAGAATAATATTTCATTATTAATTTCAGTTTGCCTTACCGAAACGAATTTAAAGAAAGAACTATTATTTTCACAAGAAACAAATCCTAATTCTCCTACATATTGAAACAATTAATTACTTTTTTAATCAATAAACACCGACTAATTGTCACTTATGTCTTTGTGCTTATTATTATTGCATTGATTACACTCTTGTATCCGCGCACTAACTTCAAGTATGAGTATGAGTTGGGTAAACCCTGGAACTATGAAGACCTTTTGGCTCCTAGTACCTTCACTATCAAAAAGTTAGAAGATAGTGTAAAGGCAGAACAAATGCGACTTAGGGAGTCTTTTCGACCATTTTATACCAATAACCTATCCGAAAAAATGGTAGACGACATTATTCTAAATGTTGCTCAAACCTATGAAACCCTAAAACTAGATACCAACTATAATGTCTCCTCAGTCGATTCAATCCGCTTTACACAAATAGCGCGAAGCCTTTTAGACACCATCTATAATCGAGGGGTTATCAACCTAGCCGATATACACAAACAACCAGATGGGGTAAGTCCAGATATTAAAGAACTCAATTACCTCATTCGCCCCAATGAAATTGTCCGTCGTTCCTATTACAGCTTTTTCACTAGCCCTAGTTTTGCCTGCCGCTATATCGAAAAATACATCAAATCACTTCAAGATACTAACGCACTGGCTATTCTACCTATTATGTGTGAAAGTCTCGAAGCAAATGTACTTTTTGACCAAGAGAAAACAGATGAAATTCAAAAAGCCTTGCTCGATGAAATTGTACCGACAGATGGGAAAGTTGTGCAAGGGGAGATCATTGTCATGCAAGGACAAGTTGTAACCAATGATTCGGAAACTAAAATTTATCAAAAGTTAAAAACAATAGAGGAACTGCTAAGTACGGCTCAAAGTGATACAGGCAATACCCACTTTCTCAATAAATATCGTCTTGATATAGGCTATTTCTTAATCACTTTTACGCTACTAGGTATATTTATGTTTTTTATGCGCACCTTCGCGCGCCAACATATCACTCGATTACGAGAAATAGGCTTTTTACTCTTAGCCATTTTATCTTTTCTCTATCTCGTATCCATCATTACAGAGTTGCAACAGGTTAGTATGCCTTTCCTAAGCCTCTATGTAATTCCTTTTTGTATCGTTCCTATTATCGTTCGTAGCTTTTTTGGGAGCATGGTCGCTCATTATGTCCATATCATCATCATGACTCTCAGCTACTTCATTATCCCACTAGGATTTGAGTTTTTACTCCTACATTTTATTGCGGGTTTAGTCGCCATTCTAACGAATGAAAAAACATATTACTGGTCGGATTTTTTCCGTTCAACAGCACTCATTTTCATTACCTATTGCATTGGTTATTTTGCCCTATCATTAATCTATGCCAGTTCTATAGAAACCATCAAATGGCCCACCTTTGGATGGTTAGTAGTCAATGCGTTACTGACTCTCCTTGCCTTCCAATTGATTCCTATTTTTGAAAAGATATTTGGATTCCTTTCCAATATTACTCTCATGGAATTGGGAGATCTCAATAACCCACTTCTCAAGCAATTATCACAAAAAGCTCCTGGTACATTCTGGCACTCTCTACAAGTGTCTAACCTCGCCGAAGCAGCCTCCTCTGAAATTGGAGGAAATGCCATGCTTGCCAAAGTAGGAGCTTTATACCACGATATTGGTAAAATGCGAAACCCCGCTTATTTTATCGAAAACCAAAAAACAGCTCTTAATCCACATGATGATTTGCCCTACGAGGAAAGTGCACACATCATTATTGAGCATGTCACTTACGGAATCGAATTAGCGAAAAAAGAAAATCTCCCTAATATCATTATCGATTTTATCCGTACTCATCACGGAGATACACGTACCGAATATTTTTATCGACAGTATATCCAACAACATCCAGATGAGGTGATAGACGATCAACCATTCCGTTATCCAGGTCCACTCCCCTACTCTAAAGAAACAGCTATTGTGATGATGGCCGATTCAGTGGAGGCAGCCTCGCGTAGCCTCAAAAATCCCAATGAAGACGATATCAACAATTTAGTAGAAGGGATTGTAGAAGGTAAAATTAAATTGAACCAATTTGTTAATTGTGACATTAGTTTCAAAGATATTACAGCTATCAAAAAAGTATTCAAACGTCAGTTAAGAAGTATCTATCACGTTAGAATCAGTTATCCTACTCTAGAAAAAAGCACTGTATAATTTATTAATCCTATAACAAAATGATTCCTCAAACTACCATCGCTAGTATCATGGAAGCCGCTCGCATTGAAGAGGTGGTAGGTGATTTTGTTACACTCAAAAAAAGAGGAGTCAATTTCATAGCTTGTTGCCCTTTTCACAATGAAAAAACACCTTCCTTTACCGTTTCTCCTACCAAAAACATTTACAAATGTTTTGGCTGTGGTGAAGCAGGTAGTCCAACCAATTTTGTGATGGAGCATGAAAATATGACCTATCCTGATGCCCTCCGCTATCTCGCTCAAAAATACAATATAGAAATAGCAGAAGTAGATAACGAAAAAGGACGAGAAGAACGACAAGCAAGAGATAGTCTATTTATCATTAATAATTTTGCACAAGAACATTTTCAAAACAACCTACAACATACCGATGAAGGTATTAGTGTAGCACTCAGTTATTTCCGCTCTAGAGGTTTTAGTGATACGACTATCCAAAAATTCCAACTCGGTTATAGTATCGAAGATTGGGATACCTTTATTAAGGCAGCTCAAGAAAAAGGATACCGCCTTGAACTACTCAAAAAGTTAGGACTCGCTGGTGAAAAAAATGGTCGTTTCTATCCTTTCTTTCGCGGACGTGTGATGTTTCCCATTCACGGACTTTCTGGTAAAGTGGTGGCCTTTGCAGGTCGTACCCTCAAAAAGGAAAAGAAATCCCCCAAATATGTCAATTCTCCCGAAACAGAAATTTACAACAAAAGTAAAGTACTCTATGGGATGTTCTTGGCCCGTCAGGAGGTCAGAAAACAAGATGATTGTATTCTAGTTGAAGGGTATACCGATGTTATTTCACTCCATCAAGCAGGTATCGAAAATGTCGTTGCCTCCTCTGGAACCTCCCTTACTCCCGATCAAGTCCGCCTCATCAAACGCTACACACCCAATATCACTATCCTCTATGATGGTGATGCAGCAGGTATCAAAGCAGCTCTCAGAGGCGTGGATATTATCCTTTCTGAAGGGATGAATGTGAAAGTAGTGATCCTTCCTGAAGGGGAAGATCCCGATTCCTTTGTACAAGCAAAAGGACGTACTGATTTTCTAGCTTATGTCAAAGAGACGCAAAAAGATTTCATCTTTTTTAAGGCAGATCTTCTCCTAAAAGACGCAGGAGATGATCCAGTAAAAAAATCGGCAGTCATTCAAGATATAATTAAGACACTTGCTAAGATTCCCGACCCTATCAAACGGGCTTTATATGTCAGAGAATGTGCAAATCTGCTTGATATAAGTGAACGCTTGATCATTACCCAAACCAATAAGATCAAGTACAACCAAATTCAAAAAAACAAAGAAAGAAAAGAACTTCAAGCAGCACAAGAAGCTCATCTGCCTGCTAGTCTCCAAGAGTTAGAAGAAATTCAAAAAGCAGCTCCTAAAGAAATAAAAAAACAAATTACTGGACTAGATGTATGCGAACGGGATTTAGTGCGTTTACTGCTTGAGTTTGGAGAAGAGTTTTATGACATTGATTACTATGTCGCTGTTTATATTATCCAACAAACATTGGACTTACCTCCTACCAATCCGATCTATCAAAAAATGGTGAATTTATATCGTCAACATTTAGAGGAAGGAAAAACACTCTCTAAAGATTTCTTCCTAGAATACCAAGACCCACAAATTAATAAAGCAACCATAGATCTCCTCTCTTCTCCTTATGAACTAAGTGAAAATTGGAAAATAAAACATGAAATATTTGTAACTCAAATTGTTACAAACTTCAAACCTGAAGTAGAAAACTTAGTAGATCGTTATAAACTCAGATGGGTATTGAAAATGAAAGATGAAAATCAAGAAAAAATTAAACTAGCTCAAAAATCCAATGACTTAGATATAATAGAACTGTTGAAGAATCAATTACAATATGAAGAATGGATAAAACAATTAACAAGTAAGTTAAAGGGAGTAATAATTCGGTAATATTATATATATAAACACTTCAAAAAACACTTCTTGTAGAAAAAGAATCCTACATTCATTTTTTCGCCATATCATGAAACTTTTTTAAAAAAAACTCAGTTCTTTCAATACAAACCATTTGAAAAACCAATACTTACAAATAACAATGTAACGCTATATCCATTTATCTCTCCTGTGATATGAAGAAGCTTAATATCTACTAGCATCTTTTTTGCTATACATAAAAAGATATCATTCACCTATCCAAATACCTACATGACGGAACTCATTCAACACGCATTTTCGCCAGCTAATATAATTCCCACCATACTATTATTAGTATGTATTTTTTATGGAATTATGGTCATACTGGGTGCATTAGATATTAGTTTTCTCGACTTTGACATTGATGCTGATGTAGACATAGATGCCGAAATTGATGTAGATGTTGACGTAGATGCAGATACCGATGTAGGCAGTAATAATGGTGGAGGTCTAATAGGAATTCTAAAGTTTTTCAATATAGGAGATATCCCCTTCATGATTTTTATGTGTATCCTAAGTCTTTCACTTTGGCCCTTATCTATTACAGCCAATTACTTATTAGGAAACAGCAGTCTTTTACTCGGATTACTCCTATTAATCCCATTGCTTCTCGTCAGTTTATTTATCACAAAAATACTCTCTACACCACTGGTTAAAGTATTCAAACATATGAATACAGCTCATAAGGATGTAGACTTAATAGGCAGTATAGCCACCATTATATTACAAACTTCCAATCAAAAAATAGGGCAAGCAGAAGTTGTCACACATGATAATAACTCTTTAGTAATCAATGTGCGAGCAACAGAAGATCAGATGCTAACAAAGGGTAGACAATGTCTCATCATTGATAGACAAGAGGACGGTATCTATCTTGTAGAAGCATACGAAGGGAAGTTTTAATCTTTTTAGAATAATTTATAAAACCATAAATACACATTCTCTATGTTCCCATCACTTGCTATAGTTATTGCCATTATTGCGGCTTTTTTCATTCTGGCCCTATTTGCCATGATGGCCTCTTTCTACAAAAAAGTAATCCAAGGACAAGCCATTGTACGTACAGGAGTTGGTGGTACTAAAATCGCCTTCGAACAAGGAATTTTTGTCTTCCCTGTTATCCATCGTGCCGAACTAATGGATATATCCCTCAAAAAAGTAGAAATTGAACGTTTAGGAAAAGATGGACTTATTTGTATGGATAATCTTCGTGCAGATATTAAAGTAGTATTCTTTGTTCGAGTTAACCGTTCGGTTGAAGATGTGATTAAAGTAGCATCAACTATTGGTTGTGAGCGTTCTTCTAGCCCCGAAACATTAGTCAATCTCTTTGAAGCGAAGTTTTCAGAGGCATTGAAAACAGTTGGTAAACAGTTTGAATTTGTGGAGTTATATAACTCTAGAGAACGATTCAAACAGGAAATCCTAAATGTAATTGGTCGTGACCTCAACGGATACATCCTTGATGATGCAGCTATTGATTACCTAGAGCAAACTCCTATTGAGCATTTGAAAGATAATAATATTTTAGATGCACAGGGGATCAAAAAAATTGCAGAACTAACTGCTATTGAAAAAATCAAAGCGAACCAAATTCGTAGAGATGAAGAAAAAACAATTAGAAAGCAGGATGTAGAAGCACGAGAAGCGATTCTAGAACTAGAGCGACAATTGGCGGAAAAAGAAGAAATTCAAAAACGTGAAATTGCAAATATCGAATCGCGCGAACATGCAGAAATAGCAAAAGTTGCCGAAGAGGAAAGACTCAAATCAGAGCGGGCACGAATTGCTACTCAAGAGGAAATAGAAATAGCAGAAGAAAATAAACAACGACAAGTTATACTGGCTCTTAAACAAAAAGAACGTATCCAGGCTATCGAAACAGAGAAGGTGGAAAAAGATCGTTTACTAGAAGTAACAGAGCGAGAGAAAGTAGTAGAGCTTGCCAATATCGAGAAAGAAAAAGCACTCGAAGAAGAGCGCAAACAAATACAAGATGTTATTCGGGAGCGTATCGTTGTTGAAAAGACAGTAGTAGAAGAAGAAGAGAAAATCAAAGATACCAAAGCACTGGCTACAGCAGAACGTAATAAGCAAGTAGCTATCAAGCAAGCCGAGCAAATGGCACAAGAGGATTTAGTTACTCGTACTAAAGCCGCTGAAGCCGATAAGATTGCTGCTGAAATGAAAGCCAAACAAATACTAATTGATGCAGAAGCTGCAAAACAAGCTGCTCTCAAAAATGCAGAAGCTAAAAAGATTATGGCAGAAGCCAAAGCAGCTGAAGAAGCCGCAATTGGTATTTCTGAAGCGCAAGTGATCGAAGCAAAAGCCAATGCCCATGAAAGAGAAGGAACTGTAAACGCACTCATCGTCGAAAAGAAAGCCAAAGCAGACGCAATAGCTATTGAAGCTAAAGCCAAAGCAGAAGCTACTGGCATCGAAGCTAAAGCCAAAGCAGAGGAGCAACGCGGACTCATGGAGGCGAAAGTACTCGAAGAAAAAGGAAAAGCGGAAGCGAAAAGTATCCAAGAAAAGGCAGAGGCAATGAAACAATTAGATGGTGTTGGTAAAGAACATGAAGAGTTTAAGCTTCGCTTAGAAAAAGCCAAAGAAGTAGAATTGGCAGGTATCGACGCACAAAAAGATATTGCAGTGGTTCAAGCTGATGTAATGGCTGAAGCCTTGAAATCTACTAATATCGATATTGTTGGCGGTGAAACAATGTTCTTCGAGAATATTATGAAAGCTGTAAGTCGCGGTAAAGCAATTGATACCATGATAGACAACAGTAAAACACTAGGCACCCTTAAGGAGCAAGTTCTCAATGGTGGTGGAAGTGAAGGAGGTGGTGATCCCATCGAAAATATAAGAAATATGATTGGACAATTTGGATTATCAACAGATGATGTAAAGAACCTAACCATCTCTGCCCTACTCCTCAAAATGAGTGGTTTGACGGATGATTCGAATATAAAAGAAAAACTGAGTAACCTCCTCAGTGCCGCTGAAAGCAGTGGACTGGCTAATACAAAGGTGAAGCAGATTGGCATATAATAAGAAAAGGATAAATAAATGCTTCCTTATCCCAGTTCATAAGCTTAACTAATAGAAGATTTTAAACCTCGTTTGTGTTCCTAAAATTAACGAGTATTTACAACCCTGATGACATTTATATGCATCAGGGTTTTGTTTATCTTTGAACTCTATTTATTTTTATATACTTAGACACTGTCTCCCTTAATAGTATTCAACAAAGACCAATACCTAATGAAACAATTATTCAATCTAGCCCTCGTCCTTTCCTTTTGCACATTTTTGATGAGTAGTTGCTCGCAACCCCCTACCGCAAAATTTTCGGCCTCCACTCCTGAAGAAACAGCCCCTGTTACTGTTCAATTTACAAACAGCTCTACCAATGCAGAAAAATACCTTTGGGATTTTGGAGACGGTAATACTTCCAATGAAGAATCTCCCAGTCATGAATACAAAAGAGGTGGTGAGTATACTGTAAAATTGACTGCTCGTAAAGGAGAAGAAAAAAGTACCTCTACTGCAACGATTACGATCAAAAGACAACCACGTAAAGTAGTCGAAATTAATACGCCATTTGGAGCCATGAAAGCAGAACTATTTAATGAAACTCCAAAACACAGAGACAACTTTTTAAAACTAGCTCAAGAAGGCTATTTTGATAGCTTGCTATTTCACCGCGTTATTTCCTCTTTTATGATTCAAGGAGGTGATCCTGATTCTCGTAATGCCACTCCCGATCAACAACTCGGACAAGGAGGCCCTCCTTACACCATTCCTGCCGAAATTGTAGATGGCTTATATCACTTTAGAGGAGCTTTGAGTGCCGCACGTAAACCCGATATGATCAATCCTAAAAAAGAATCATCTGGCTCACAATTTTATGTGGTACAAGGAAACCCGATCAATGACCAATTTTTAAATGCGATGGAAAGTCGCAAAAACTTTAAATACTCCGCTGAAGATCGTAAAAAGTATAGCAAATCAGGTGGTAGAGCCGAACTAGACCGCGACTACACGGTTTTTGGACAGGTAATCAGTGGTTTGGATGTTATTGATAAAATAGCGGCTGTAGAGAAAGGAGTAGCTGATCGCCCTGTAGAGGATGTCTGGATGACAGTGAAGGAGGTAAAATAATGAGTGAGGGATAGTAGTGGTAGCTTGACGAAACAGCCGCTTTGTGAAGTAATGACTAGCAGGGCTGACAGCGGAAGACACTGCTAGGCATATACTGAACTAGCGGATGTGAGACAACTACAAACGAATAGCCCGACCTGTATAAAAAAAGTGTGATTTTATGCCCCCAGCGAAGACGCTGGCGGGAACATGAAATCACACTTTTTTTATACAGGGCACTCCCAAAAGATAATTTATAAAAAAAATTATACCCACAAGAATTATCATAATAGGGTCATATAAAGGGCTTTTTGAAGTTTATTTAATCATCATAGTTTATTTTTTTGGCATTTATTGTAACTTATTTTTTTTAAAGGAGTCTACGTATACAAGCGGCTTTTTTAATAGTCAAGCTTACCTGTTTTTTACTAACCTACAGCAAGAGTTATTGTGTATGATCGTTTGTTATTAGCTACTATGAGTTAAGAGGATGCTTTCTCAAAATAGTAGCTATGCAACTACCTAATCATTGATACATTAGAGGTAGTGAATGTTGTTCAAAACTACTAACCCATTCATGCTCTAAAAACCCTGCTACATGCATATTCAAGGCCCTATAAATCCTGAAAATATTCAGCGAATGCGCGTGAGCGCGATCCTAAAGAAACTGCGACAATGTGGTATTCGTACAAATCTTAATCGATTTCGTGCGCAGCTCCCTAACTATCTGAGTGCTTCTGAAATAGGTGAAAAATGGTTGGCGGAATGCCGACTTTCAAAGTGGGATTTACGACGAGATTTTGTGTTTTATGCTCCCTTTGTGCTTTGGAAAAAATTACGCCCTCATCAAATGGGTTTACATATTTTAGATGCCCGTATTCACTATGGATATGAGCTTTTTCAAGAAGAAAATTTCGAAGAAGCTTGTATGCTTTGGTGGGATTGTTGGGAAAATCTAAAAGTAATGTTGCTCGATCATGATATTAAAGACTGGGACGTATTAGAAGAACATGAGCCTAGCTTTTTTGGCTGGAAACAGTGGCAACAAGACCTCTCAAGGTTATTATTCGTAATGGCTGAAGGTGACTTATACTATCATCAATGGCGATTACATCACAATCTAGAGGTACTCGAATTGATAGAAGATGATCCTGAAAATGAAGAGATTTGGCTGGCAATCATTGAATCTTACCTCGCTCTCGGAAATGAACGTAAGGCAGAGCAAATGGTGAATCGCTTTAACAAGTGTTTTCCAGATTCGGCTTGGGGCTATATCAGTTGGGCAGACATGTATGGTATTGCTCATCAACCCAATTACAAACTTCCATTCAATGCCCAAAAAGCATTTCGAATATATCAATTAGTTTTAGGCAAAATGGATCAGTTTGAAGAGAAAGGAATTGAGATCATTGTCAATAACCGCATTCAAGCGTTGGTGCAGTAACAAAGCACCAAGATACATGACATTAAAATGACACAAAAAGAATAAACAGTCAATAATTTGTCACATTTGTTAATTTCCTATTATAATTAGTCTTTCAATTATAAATTTATATCCAATTAATCAATGTAACAATTTGTTTTTTTACTAATTGTAAAATTGAAAGCCCTCTAGGAAAGGTGGTTGATTAGGAATTAATTTCTTTGACCACTTTTTTCAATCGAATTTAAGAAAAGAATAAAGGGGTAGAAACAGACTGACAACAACAATTTATTTCCCCTTTATATACTTACTTGTGCAGGGGTGCACAAAATGCGCAATACTTCAAAAGAGGTGTTGCGCTTTTTTAGTTTACCTTAAGTTGCTCTCAAAACTCCTGCTTTTAGCTCCTCTAGTTGCTTTTCTTTACTCACCTGATGTTCTTCAAAAAACCATAAGTACCTGAACATAAATTATACTATTCTCCATGTACTTATGTTGGGTATTTAAAGGATAATCACTCCAGGTAACTTCTCTTGTAAGTTTGCTATTTCAAACCCCTTTCTTCGATCTAGCAAACCACCTACATTAATGCGTTTTAAGTTAGGCAATTGACTTATTACCTCTGGTAACTCACTAAAGCTAGTATGCTTTATATCTAAATAAGTGAGGTTTTCCAATTGAGCAAAATCAGCAGGTAATGAGGAAATCCAAGTAAATCCAAGATATAATTGTTGTAGGTTTTTGAGACGCCCAATTCCTTCGGGCATAGAACGAAACTCATGATGACTAAGTATTAAACATTCTATATCTTCTAATTCATAGATGATAGTCGGAAATTCTTTTAGAGACATATATTGCAGGTTCAAGCGTTTTTGGTTGTAAAGAGGACTCAAGATTTCCATCTTTTTTTCCTTCGACACCTCTTTGCTTTCCAACAAAATATCCGCACAACGATTATAACGCTTATACACTACCTCCGCTATTTTCCAAGCTGGGATACCACTTGTTCGTGCGTTATCATCCATTTTTCGACGCAGAAAGTAAGCCATTTTATTAGGCTCAAATTTTTTATGCTTCAACTTCATCGCTGACTGCATCTTTTCATCTCCATACAACTTTAACAACTTCTTGGCTTCTGCTCGATTAGTCCGACTTGTTCCAATCAAATAATTGATATACACTAATGGAATGAGTTCTTTGGGCAATCCTCCTCCTCGCATCATTTGTAAAGCAATTCCCACATTATCATCATCACCCGTTTTCATTAAGGTCTCAATCTGTTCGATGAAACCATTCTCCTCGACTGTCGCATCCAATAAATAGGCATCTTCTACTTCATTAAAGTAGCTCTGTAATTCTACATCTGTTACAAAAACAATCCCCTCTTTGCCCAATCCTTCTACATACTTACTATGCTTTCCAAGCAATACATGGGTGGTATTTTTAGTCACCTTCGACCCTAATTTTGCTTGTAAGCCTTCTAGTTTTTCTTTGATTTCTTTGCGGGTAAAAATAGCCCGACCAAACATTGCCAACTCGTCACCTGCCTGAATAGGCCGGTCTTTTAACGAAGGACTTTTTAAATACTTCTTTGCATTTTTAAAAGCACGTTCACTATTCATGGGCAAAATAGCCGCTATTTCTGCTCGCGAATAAGTCGTTAACAAATCTTCTTTTGCCCCCTCATATACTTCGTAAATCGGATATCGCATTTCTTTGGGAACCTTCTTCTTACCTAGAAATTCCAACAAATCATTAAAGTCTCTTTCTGTTATCCCTGCTGGAAGAATATTCGCTCCTACAGAAACTCGTGATAATTTTGGAAAATAAAGTAAGCTTTTCTGAAAGCCTTCTATTCGATTTCTAAAAATGCTTAAAAATTCAAGGGCTTCTAGTTGGGTCAAAAAATCAGGTATAGTAGTCAATTGATTCGCTCCAATAACCAAATCTCTCAAAGCACTACATTTACTCAATTCTGCTGGCAATTCTGTTAGCTCCATACGTCCTGCGTATAATTGCTCCAATTTGGTCAATTGACCTATTTTGGGGGAAAGAACCTTGATTGGGTTTTGAGGAATACGTAAAAAAACTAGATTTTCTAAATCGAATAACTCATCGGGTAATTCGGTTAACAGGTTGTTGCCAAGTATTAGGTGCTTTAAGCTTTTACATTTTCCAATTTCAGGTGGAATAACAGTCAATTGGTTACCACTTATATCCAAGTACTCTAACTGTGTTAAATTACCAATACTTGCAGGTATTTCTTTGATCTTATTACTAGAAACATTCAAACGTTTTAGCGACGGGAAATCACCTAAGTTACTAGGAAGTGCTTCCAGCTTATTGTTGTTGTAATTAATATACTCTAGCTTCGTTAACTGCACCAACTCTGCTGGAAATTCGCTCATCGCATTGTAAGCAAAATTCAATGACTCCAAATTCACACATTCCAATATATTTTTAGGAAAATGTTTTCGATTGGTACTTTGTTTATATATAGCTTTTATCTCTTTAGGATCTTCGTTTAATTTCATATCTATTTATTTTTATTTTTTGGGCGTGCCCCCATTTTTGCCAATCAAGCTGTTAGGTTTTCCCAAGCTGACAGGTTTTGATTGGCAAAAATGGGGTCGGGCTTTCGGCTAATAGTTGTCTCTTAGTAGCCTGTTCAGCTAAACGCCTAGCAGTGTCTTCCTTCGTCAGCCCTGCTAGTCGAAGCTTCACAAGGCTCCTACTTCGCCAATCTTCCGCCTCTATCCCTCACGCGAGACAATGACTGAATGAGCGAATGACTGCATGATTGAATGAGTGTTACGCAGATATTTTAATAAGAATACTTTTGTCCCAAAGGGACATTATCTTTAACTTGAGGCACCGCCTCAAGCAATAAAATCAGCCCGAAACGTCTATGTCCTGAAGGGACAAAAGCACTAAGACAGAACTTCTTAAGCAAGACAAGTTTATTAGCCATTATACATCGTTTATTATCGAATGTATCGCTTTTACAAAGGTATAACGCGTAAGGGCATCCCTTGTGGGTGCCTCCGATGGAACGATTGACGATTTACGTGCGACGAAGGTACTTTTTTCCTTCACTATACATCGTATATTGTCAAATGAATCGCCTTTATAAGGAACAACACCAGACAATGATAGTACAAATAAGATCTATCTTATCTCTAAGAAAATCTGTGGTTAATCAATTCTTTTTGAAGAAAAATAATTCCTTTTTTTTGTACATTCGGGAACTATAATTACCTTTAGTGCTGTTATATAAACGTGGCTGTTCACAAATACCTACACAATACCATTCCAACAGGTATTATTTTTGTGTTAACAGTGTTAATTAACCATTTTTTATTTCCCTATCAATTTCACCAACTTCCTTTTTTTATGATGACTAGGATCAGGTAATATTATTTTTTACAAGCATTTTGCCATATTTCCCAAATATGTTGCAAAGAAAGAAAAGTTTATCTATTTCCTAATTATCAAACTCTACAAAGATTATCTAACCTAAAGATACTCTTTTAGGAATCCTTTGTTTGGCAGAAATCTACTAATCCATGCAGTTAATACAAGAAGTCCATTTGCATTTCCAAGATGCAAAGTCTGATAAGGTTTACGAAGTATATTTATACGAAGTAGGCAACGACCAATATCTCGTCAACTTCAAATACGGACGTCGAGGAGCCAATTTAAAAGAAGGCACCAAAACGGATCAACCTGTAAACCGAGCAAAGGCAGATAGTATATTTGAGAAGTTAGTAAGTTCCAAAACAAAGAAAGGTTATCAACAAGTACAAACTAATACTACTTCCTCCACTCCTCCCCCTCCAAGTTCCAATTGGGATCGTGAAGCTGCCACACATGTCTTATTAACTTATCTTCAAGAAGCAATTAATAATCCAACGTCAAAGCCTTCTGAGCCAAAGAAAGACACTACTAATTCAAACAATAATAATCGTAATAAACCGCAGTCAGTTTGGGGAGCAATTACCAAAT
Source organism: Bacteroidota bacterium (assembly GCA_020631245.1). Classification (GTDB taxonomy): domain Bacteria; phylum Bacteroidota; class Bacteroidia; order Chitinophagales; family UBA2359; genus JAHDHP01. The sequence goes on from JAHDHP010000017.1 coordinate 15,134, forward strand.
GGATAAAAGGGGAAGATACGACAAACAATAATCCTACTAGTAGTGCCACAAATGATGATACACCTCGTCAGCGACCAATAAGTCGAATTGTATGGCGTGTTGGAGAATTGCGTATAAAAGAAGCAACTCCACTCCTACTTCAGCTTCCTATTACCGACAAAATAATCGATCAATATAGCCTTGTTTGGGCATTGGGACGATGTGGTGATCCGAGTGCGATCCCTACTTTAGAAAATATGTTATCTGCTAAAGATGGGATTCCAGCCGTTCAACTATTGGCTGCCGAAGCCAAAATGGCTTTACTCGATAAAGCGGGGCAAAAATCTTGGAGTGAAGTGCTATTCAAAGCCCTTCCTATTGCCTTCCAAAATCATATACAAACTGAAAATATTGGAGGATTAATCAACTCCATCAATGAGCAAATAGAAGATAAAAAAGAAGCCTATCAACTCATTGCACATCTCTACCTTATTTCTAACCATTATACAACTGCCAAACAAGCTGTTCATCAATGGGTGCAGGCTGCTCCTTTCAAAGGAAGTGGTTATTTCAAAAGTATTCGACAATTATATAAAACAGCAGAATTCCGAGATGATGCAGCTTTATGGGGCTTGATAGTTCATCGTGTCTACACTTCTCGCGCTCCTTTCTACATCACTACTTGGAGTTATTACTATCGTAATGATGGTAAGATTCACTGTAACTCCGTGTTTTTCCCGAATGAAAATAGCAAGCGCAAAGGCTATGACAAGGATTACAACTATGTGCGTGGTGATTATATTCGAACTTTAGATGAGGTAAAAAAACCCAATTCACGGCTTGGCTTTTCGGAAGGAAGCAAAAAATATATTCAAAAACGAAGCTGGCGTGTTATCAAACGTCAAGCAGAAGCTGGAGAAGCAATGACCTATGTAAAAATGGCGGTTGGCTTTTTACTTGCCTTCACTGATGAGGACAAACAAGACATTCCTCCTTTCGAATTTTATCGTTACAAACGCGTAGATGGTCGCTGGCGAAGTATTCGAGAATTGATCCACTACCCACCCTATGCTAACTATAGCACCTTTAATCATATTCTATATAGCAATAGCCCTCGTTTCGAATACCGAAACAATAATAATTGGGTGTATAAAAAAGAGGTGAGTAAAGATACGCCAGCTCCTACTACTCGTGAAGAAGCTTACCCGCATTTCTGGGATGAAATACCACAAGGCATCCTTCACCTATTAGCAGAAAGCAACTGTGAAGCAGTCAATGAATTTGCTGTAAAAGCAGCAAAAGCGAATCTTAATAAGATAACTCCTCTCATCAATGTAGCATTTATCAAATTGCTACTCAATAAAAAATACAAGGATACTGCCTTATTGAGCATTGAACTAGCCAAAGCAATTTATGACCCATCTAATCCAGATACAGAGCTTATTTTAGCTCTCTTGAATGCAGTTGTACCAGAAGCGCGAAATTTAGGACTAGAGTGGTTACGCGTACAAAAAGATTTTTATTTCCAAGATGCTGATTTTGTAACGGCTTGTGTATTCAATCCTCATAAAGATATTCAAGAGGAATTAGACAACTTGCTAGGTAATCATACCTTTAGTGATGATCTAAATACTGCTATTGTTGCCAAAGTAACCGCTCGTTTATTGGCTTATCCTGCCGAAGTTACCGACGAAGATCGAAAAGCGATATTACAGGCAGCCGAATACCTCAATAAACACTTTACAGCTACACTTCAGCAAACGAGTATACAAACCATTCAGGATTTCTTGGACCACCCTGTTTCTGAGGTCAAAGTTTTTGGAGCCAAAATATTACTCAATCACCCTACTGATATAAAAGACTTACCTGAACAAACCATTGCTTCATTGATTAATGGGGAGTCAGCAGAAATGCGAGCAGTAGGAACACAATTACTAGGAAAACTTCCAAAAGAAGAATTACTAAAGAAGCAAGAATTACTAAAAGAACTGTGTTTATCACCTCATCCAGAGGTACGTCAAAGCATCCAAAAAGTCATTGCCGAATTAGCCAATGAAAACAAGGAGTTTGGAGATAGTTTTACCCAACAAATTGTTCCTCAATTATTGAAGCGAGAAGAACACGAAGGACGTGATACAGATATAAGTACCCTATTAAAAGATCATTTGAGTGCGCATCTACCTACCATTCCTTTGCGTATGATTCTCAAATTGATTTACTCGCCTCGCCAAGCTGCCAATCAAATGGGTGGATATTTACTGGTCAGCCATGTTAAAGAACCTGACCTGAAAATGCGACAAATTGTACGCTTGGCAAATCATGAAATGCAGGAAATACGCGATTGGGTAAAAGCAGCTTACAATAATAATATTCCACGAGTTAAATACGAACTCAAAGAATCGATTCGCTTAGTGGATGCCAAATGGGATGATAGTCGTGAGTTCGCTTTCAACTATTTCCGTCAACAACTGAGCAAAGAAGATTGGACGCCAGATATTTTGGTGAGTATTTGTGATAGTGTCAATGTACCTGTACAGCAATTTGGGAAAGAAATGATTACTCGCTTTTTTGAAGAGAAAAACGGCGAACAATATCTCCTTCAGCTTAGTCAACATCCTACTGCTGATCTCCAAAGCTTTGCCACCAATTACTTGGATCGTTTCGCCTCTGATAATCCAGAAAATATCGTCAAACTAGAATTATATTTCGTTACTGTACTATCTGGTGTTAATAAGTCAAGAGTGGCTAAAAAACGCATCTTCGAATTCTTGAGAAAAGAGGGTTTGAAGAGTGAAGAAACAGCTAAACTGGTAGCGGGAATCCTAAAAAGACAATCAGCTACTATGGCAATTGGAGATAAGGCAAAGTGTATCAGTATTATGCGTGATTTAGATGCCATTTATCCGAATTTAGAGTTGCCAATAAAGGTAAAAGAAGTAGCAGATTTCCCAATAAATACGTAATGTAGAGACCTTGCGTGCAAGGTCTAAATAAAAATATTACGTACAACATCTGATTCGCCAATAAACAAAATAAAAAATAACACCCAATATGTTATTCAATTACAAATATAGTGGAAGTACTTCAGTAGAGAGCAATAGTAGCTCTACCAATATGTCTTTCGCACCAGATACGCTTCGAGAACCCACCTTTTTTCGAGGTACACTAGCCAAAAACATTCCCTTTCGGGAAGCTATCTCTGCGCTTCATGATGTAGTAGTATCTGACCTACGTTGGAAACCCAAAGATCGCGAGGAATATAAAGCTTGGGCAGCACAACAAGAACAACTATACCTAGAAACGATACAGTCTCAAAAAAGTGCTAATGAGGAAAAAATTAAGGAAGTACGTGCCAAGTTAAATGTCTTAAATGACCAGTCAAATGCCATCATGGCTCCTTATTATACTGCACGACGAAAGTACTTCGACTATATCTACAAAAAAGATCGTGACGCTTGGTTTGTACTAGATCCAGTCATTACTGTACACCCTGACGAAATCTTTTACGAGTGTTTTAGCCAAGATGAATCCACTTATGGACGCTTGGGTTGTAGCTATGAGGTCTTTAAAAATATCAACGAATTTGAGTGCGGTACTACGAATATCGACTACTCGGATGCCCTATACAAAGAATTTCAAAAAATACGCGACTACAAAGAAACTGACTTTGTTGTTGACCCAAGTGGCTTTGAAGTAACCACTGAAAACGAAGACACTTACAAAGAGCTAAAGATTGACCTCCCAGATAGTTGGGTACGTGGCTTCTTACAAGTAAGCTCAGCCATGACACTCGACACTACTGAGTTTAATCTACATCCTCTCGATGTCTACAATTTCTTATTCATTCTCAAACGTTTCAAAGAGAAAAAAGGACCTCGTTCCATTCGCTTCAAATTGAAACCAGGAGCACCTATCAAAGCTGTGTTTGAGCCGTGGAATTATGAAATAGTTTGTGATCGTAGTATTTACCCAGGAAACGAAGAGAAAGAAATCCGCATTTGGGGACGCCGTCGCCTACTAATTTTGGAACGTCTTATTCCTGTAACCAAAACCTTCAAAGTACGCCTTTTAGGAACAGGACTCCCCTCTTTCTTTATCGCTGATTTAGGAAATATGTCCTTTACATTAGGTTTATCGGGCTGGACTAAAAACGACTGGTCACGAGCAGGCAATTTCGACTTGATGGCTCCACGTGCCGAAGTCGATTTATTCACCAAGAACAAAGTCTTCCAATCACTCAAAGAAGACTGGCGCATGTCGGCAGATGATTTGTCGAAGAAAATGAAACTCGACAAAGCCATCATTACAGGTGCATTATCTGCCTACACACAAGCAGGAAGTGTTATGTACGATATGAACAAAGACATGTATCGAGTACGAGAGCTAAGTCGTGAGCCACTACCTTTTGAGAAGCTTCGTTTTTCGAATGAGCGTGAACAACTTGCCAACGAATACCTCAAAGATGAGGCAGTAAAAGTGGAAGTAGAATATCCAGGTGATGGCGTGAAAAAACTGAAAGGAGTGGTTGAAAGTCGCTCCAATCGAAAGAAATTTAATACCGAATTGGTGATTGATGGCGACCAGCGTTTGGTCAAAGCCAACTGCAATTGCCGATTCATACAAAAAAACAAATTGTTTAAAGGTCCTTGTGAGCATATTCTAGCCACCCGCTTAAAAAGCAATCAAGGATAAACAAACGAAAGAGCTTGCAATCTATGGGCGGTGTATCACCGCTTTTGTTGACAATCTTAGCATACACCACTAGCCGTCTCTTTAAGATGCGATCTAGCACTACTATCGGGTTTTCTGGCTCGATTTCATAAATCAAAACCCGATAGTAGTGCGAGATCGCTTGGAGTTGAGTCATCTAGTACCGAGCTTCATCGAAGCCTTTTCGTTTCATTCTTTATTTCGTTATTTGACATTTTTAAAACCATACGCACGAGCTTGCAATCTATGGGCGGTGTTTCGCCGTTTTTGTTGACAATCTTAGCATACACCACTAGCTACCTCTTTAAGTTGCGTACTATCAGATATATTCGGTTTTCTGTTTGGCTTTCGTCAAGCTAAACCGAATATATCTAATCGTCCGCTTGGAGTTGAGTCATCTAGTACCGAGCTTCATCGAAGTACACGCGTATGGTTCTCGTAATTTACACCTACTGAGCTTGCAATCTTTGGGTAGTGTTTCGCTACTCTTGTATACAATCTTAGCATACACCACTGGCCACCTCTTTAAGGTGCGAGACAATGCAAGATGGTGCAGTTTTCGGCATGTCTTTCGTAAAGAAAAACTGCACCATCTTACAGTCTCGCTTGGAGTTGAGTCGTCCAGTTCTGAGCTTCATCGAAGTAAACAGGTGTAAATTACTTATTCAACTATTTCACACAAGAAAGAGCTTGCAATCTTTGGGCGGTGTATCACCGCTTTTGCTGACAATCTTAGCACACATCACTGACTGCCTCTTTAAGTTGCGTGATAGACAACTATGTCGGAATTCCTGTTCGGTTTTCGTAAACCGATTTCCGACATAGTTATCATCCCGCTTGGAGTTGAGCCATCCAGTACCGAGCTTCATCGAAGTACACTTGTTGTGAATAGTTGATTTTTTAACACCACTTTTTCTCATTAAAAAATTGTTTTATTTTGTCTCAACCCAAAACTCGACAAGAACTATACGAACAAATTCGTCAAACATCTAAGGCAGAGTTTATTTTATCAGAAATGATTCGACTTGGATTTTGGGAGGAAGGAGATGGGCAACCTTCTCTTCCTACTGCATTCATTAAAGAACGTGCTGATTTACACCGTGAACTCAGCAAGTTGATGTCTACTGCGCGAAAGCTGGACAATCCAGACCAAGTGCTAAAAGAGTATCGTCAAAAACGCCTTAAAGAGTCGAACGAAAAACAACAGGAAAATCGAGAAAGACGAGAAAAAGAACGCTTAGAACGAGCCGAAAAATGGAAGGAGCGAAAAAGTAAAGAGATTGTTTACTTAGGTGAAGAAATTTCAGGTGGATTAAATGAAACCGACGCGAATGAAGAACAACTCAAGCGTTTTGGTTTACCCAACTTTGAAAACGCTGCGATTTTAGCGGAAGCAATGGGAATTGATTTGGGGAAATTGCGCTTTTTGGCTTACAACCGTAAAGTGAGTAAGGTATCGCACTACAAACGCTTTTACATGGCTAAAAAGTCGGGAGGCAAACGACTCATTTCTGCTCCGATGCCACAGCTCAAAGGTGCCCAATATTGGGTATTAGAAAACATTCTAAACAAAGTCAATATTCACGAAGGGGCGCATGGTTTCCGTCAAGGGCATTCGATTGTCTCTAATGCTCAAAATCACGTCGGACAGGATGTAGTGATTAACTTCGATTTCAAAGATTTTTTTCCCACTATTACTTTTAAGCGGGTAAAAGGCTGTTTTGTCAACTTGGGCTATTCGGAGCAAATCGCAACCATCTTTGCAGCCCTTTGCACCGAACCCGATGTAGATGAGGTCGAAATGGATGGACATACTTATTATGTCGCTAAAGGACCGCGTCACCTTCCACAAGGCGCGCCTACCAGTCCTGCATTGACCAATATAATTTGCTATAAACTTGATGCACGCATGGCGGGTATGTGCAAAGTGCTAGGTTTTAATTATTCGCGTTATGCGGATGATATGAGTTTTTCTGCTTCAGGTGATGCGGTTAAAGATGTGGGACGACTCATTTGGTCGGTTCATCAAACTGCCGAATCGGAAGGCTTTATGATTCATCCTGATAAAACGCGGGTGATGCGCAAAAACCAACAGCAAGAGGTGACTGGCATTGTCGTGAATGAGCAATTGGGGATTGATCGGAAGGAGTTGAAAAAATTTCGAGCTTTATTACACCAAATTCGCCAAACAGGTATGGCTGGTAAGACCTGGGGGGCTGGTAAGGATTTGGCTGCTTCTATCTGGGGTTATGCTAATTTTGTGGCGATGGTCAAACCTGAAAAGGGGGCAAAATTGGTCGCTGAAGTGAAGCAAATTTTAGGTAAACAAACGCCTAGTAAGCCTGCTGGTTCGTCGGAAGGAGAAAAAGATTTGGCTCGTAAAATTGCAGCGGAGAAGGAACGATTAGAGCAAAAGAAGAAGGAGGAAGATGATAAAAAAGATAATTGGAAAATGTGGTAAACACGGAGTGCACAGAGAGGGGAACACGGAGCGCACAGAGAGGGGAACACGGAGCGCATGAACGGGCTATAAGTCCCAGCCATACTCTTCTTGAAATCGTTGATTGTTTTTAAGTTCTCTTTGAAAAACTTTATGATAATGATGGTAGCAGAAATAGAATATCGGTAAGTGATCTATTTCTGCTTCTTTTGTTTGTAGCTTTATTTTTCTATTATTATCTATCTCATCTAAGTTAGGATTGAAAAGTTGATGTTTTCTAGCCATTACCTTCCTTATTTTTTCGGAACCATATAAACGCAATAAATTGGCGGCTGCCTGTTTATTGGTTTTGTCTTCAGCCAATTTATAAATTGCTAGTAATAGTGGTACTATTTTTTTGGGTACTCCTCCCCCTTCCAGCATTCCTAGACCTATAGCTACATTTTCTGCTTCTGGATTTACTAATAAATTAATGAGCATTGATAAATCTACCATTTCATCTTCCGCAAGGAGGAAAGGGGTTTCATGTTGATGGAGAAATTGAAGGAACTGTGGTTCTAAAAAGAAGACCAATCGTTCTTTATTTAGATCTTTGGTAATTGGTACATTTTTACCTAGTAAAACATGCGTTGTATTATCAGTAATTTTAGTGGTGGAAGCAATATTTAAGTCTGTCAATTTTTCCCTGATTTCTTTTCTGGCGTGAACCGTCTTACCTAATATCAATACTTCTGAATTTTCTGTAAGTGGTTGTTCGGAAAAGGTGGGCGACTGTACCGCTAGATTCACAGCTGCTTTATGTTTTAATTCGGAAACGGGGAAAAATAAAGCGGGTAGTAAATCTACTCGTTTTAATTGCACAATCTGCTCCTCTTGTTCATTTAAAATGTGTAGCATATTTCGCTGTACCTGCCACGGTATTTGCTCTTTCCACTTGGAGAGAGCTTGTACGAATAAAAAGTAAGCACGTGTTAATAAAATAGGTTCTTCGAAATCAGTAATTCCTAGTCCTTTTAATTCATAATCAGGTGTAACTATTATTTTTTTAGGAATCCATGAAGCTAAAGCAGGGTAAGTTTCTATAAGCGTAGCTAGTTTTCGAAAATAGAAAGCTCCTGTAGGAATATTTTCGAGATGTTTATTGGTGAGCGATACCGTTTTTATATGCTTGGCTAATGCTAGTGAAATGGGATAGGTTTTAAGTGGATTATCCTGAGCACAGATCATACGACACTTAGGCAGATCGCCAATGGTCTCTGGAAGCGATTCGAGTTTATTTTTACGACAATCTAAGAATTTGAGTTTAGGAAGCTGTCCTATTTCATTAGGGAGTTTATTAAACTCTCCCCAAGCCATATTTAAAGATTCTAAGCTGGTGAGTTGCCCAATACTGGAAGGAAGTGTCTCCATTTGACTATTGTTCAATTGGAGTAATTTTAGCTTCTTGAGCTTTCCAATGGTAGGTGGCAGACTTTTGAGGGGGGTAGCAGCTAATTGTAAGTTTTCGAGTTTGGGCAAGTTACCTATTTCAAGGGGTAAATCTTGGAGTGGGTTATGATTAAGATTTAAGATCTTTAGGTGGTTTAAGTTTTCAATGCTTACAGGGAGCGTTTGGAGTTGGCAATAAGCCAGTGATAATGTATTTAAACGCATCATATCTCCTATTGATGCGGGAAGTTCAGTCAGTGGATTTTCTTGTATACTCAGTTCTTTAAGTTTGTGAAGTTTGCCAATGGTGTTGGGTAGTCTTGTGAGTTTGTTTTTATTCAAGTCTAGTAGTTCTAAGTATTGGAGATAGGCTATCTCATTAGGAAGCTCTTTAAGTTGATTGTTGGTAAGATTTAATCGCTGCAAGAGGCGCATGTTTCCTATTTCTCTGGGTAGTGTTTCTAGGTGATTACCCAGCAAATGTAAAGCGATTAACTCATGGAAATCGCTAATAGTTGTGGGAAGTGTTTTTAGATAATTGTGGGACAGATTTAATTCAAAGAGCCGTTTTAATTGTCCCATTTCGAGGGGTAGTGTTTGTAATTGGTTATTAGACACATCGAGCAATCGGAGGTGCTTTAATTGTCCTATTTCGGGGGGTAATTGTGTTAGTTTATTCCAAGTAAGTTTGAGTACACGTAGCTTTTTAAGTTGCCCAATTTCGGGGGGTAAACTGTTGAGTTGATTGCTGCTAAGATCAAGTGTTTCAAGGTTTTTAAATTGACCAATTTCAGGTGGTAAACTGGTAAGGTGATTGTTGGACAGATTTAATTCCTGCACAGCTCCGCCTTTACCGAATATTTCGGCAGGTATTTCGGTAAGCTGTTGATGATTGAATTTGAGTTGCATGGAGGAATGAATAGAACATGCCATCTAATCATGGGCACTCACAAGGAATGCTTTTTCGCGTGAGGGATAGTAGTGGTAGCTTAGCGAAGTAGAAAGGTAATGAGGCTTGGACTAGCAGGGCTGACGAAGGAAGACACTGCTAGTACTTTAGCCGAATACTTTTTCTACGAGGTAACTACAAACGGATAGCCCGACCTCATTTTTGCCCATACAGATGCCACCAGCGTCCTGGCTGGTAGCATCTGTATGGGCAAAAATGGGGGCACGCCCAGATAAATCTATGGCACAAAAATAATTTCACAGTAGGGAATGATTTCTTGTCCTAACTGATAGAGTAATCGCTTTTGTTCTGGGTTAGTAGCTGAAAGGGTTAATTTACGTAAATTTTGCAGTTGTTGAAAGGATTCAGGGATTTCGGTGATATTATTATGAGAAATATCGAGGGTTTGGAGTTTGGTAAGTGGCGTTAATTCTTCTAAATCCCCATTATCTAGTTGAATATCTCGTAGTATTAATTGACGTAACTGTGTTAGATTACTGAGTCCTTTGATTTGAAATTCATTATCTATTTCTGATAGTTCGAGTGATTCCAAGCCTTTGATTTGAAATATATTATCTTGGAAACTATTGATCGCTTTTCTACCTCGCCAAACGATTTTTTTGAGGGCATTTAGCTCGGTAAAAGATGGTGGCATTTTCCAAAGACTGTTATGAATTAGTTGTAGTTCTTCTAATTGTTGAAGCTGATGTATATTCTTGGGCAAACTACCTAACATCGTTTTTTGAATAATGAGTTGGCGCAAGTTGGTCATGTTTCCGAGGGAATCTTGATCGGTTCCGCCCCAATAACAATCATTTATTTTTAAGATTTCCCAACGATTTTGTTGCCCAATAATGACAGGAAAATTGTCGAACCGCATATTATCAAGGCTCAATTCCTTGTTCACTTCGTACATAGAAAGTATCTGTAACTTACCACTGTCTTCGATATAGGTATCTTCCAACAATAAAGCGTGTATGTTGGACTTTACTCGCTCGATGAGGTGTTTGGTAAGGAGTGTTTGATCTAAATTTGTTTGTTTGGCAAGTAACTGAATCTTTTTGCCGATGGGTTCTGGATGTGGATCGTCGAGTCGCCAATTTGAATTGAGTGCGTAACTAAGTAAATAGGAGCCATTGAGTTGTAGTAATTTCCTTAAATTTGTCCTTACTTTTCCTTTGGAAGTTTTGAAAATAACCATTAATAAGGGAAGCATTTCGGGAGGTACGCCTCCTCCTCGTAGCATTTCGATGGCTAATAATATATTTTCATTTGTTTGATTATTAAGCAATATACTTACCTTTTTAACTAATGTTTCTCGCTCTTCATTCTCGCTCATTTTGATATATGCTTCTTCTTTTTCTTCGAGAAAAAAGAGTAATTGTTGTTCGTTGAGAAAAATTAAATTGCTGTAATTTAATGCGGGCATTTTTGTTTTGACGAACTTTCCAATGAGGACATGGCTGGTATCTTTGTCGAAGGTATTGCTATACTTTATCTGTTGGGCTTCCAGCCGTTCTTGAATGGTTTTCTTTTTTTGTATAGTGTTTCCTAAAAAGGTAATTTTACTAGCTGACGATAGGTTTTGAGCATCAAAATGTTTACAAAGTGTTTGGACAATATTGTCTTGTACTATTTTGTGTGGGAAATGGAGGTATTCGAGTAGAAAATTGTGTGGTAATTGTTGAATATAGTCTTGGTTGTTGACAAATATTTGAAAGAGAGAATAACGAATTGAGAACGATGTATCTTGTTTTTTAAAACAGCGAATGAGCTTGTAAAATATGCGGTAATGTGGATCGGGCATAAATTTCTCATGCCCTTTTATATGCTTAATATTATTGAGTTGGAGTAACTCAAGGGGCATCTCCGTAATATTGGTTCCGCCTATTGCTAGGCTACGCAGCTTTTTTAACTTGCCAAATGTGGTAGGTAATTTTTGGATGGGATTGTTTGATAGTCCTAGTAATTTGAGTTGTTTGTAGTTGCCAATGTTTTGGGGTAATTTTTGAATTTGGTTATCATTTAGCTTTAGATTTTCGATGGTACTTTTTTGTTCACTTCCTATTTCGGCTAAGGCAATGATTTTGTTTTTGGTAGCAACGATGGTATGCATGGAAGAATTGGATAATAAGGCAGCGGGTAAAATGCTTAATTGGTTTTCCTCTAACCATATTTCTTTTAGTTTTGGAGCGGTTCCTAGTCCTTTCTCAATTATGCTAATTGAATTGCAATTGACATTGATGATTTTGAGCTGTGGCAATTGAGATAAAATAGCAGGTAATATTTCCAGCTTATTACTTTGTATGACTAACTCCTCCAAGTTTTCACATTCTAAAATCTCTTCTCCAATATGACTTATTTTATTAAAGCTTAGATCGAGCTTTTTGAGATATTTGAAATGTTCGATTCCTTTAGGCAAAGCCGTTAAGCGATTGTTTTGCATTTTCAAATGAGTAAGCTTGGTACAATCGCTAATACTTGGAGGAAATACTAATGTATTGGCGTCTCCGTATAAATTACGAATACTTAAGGACTCTAATTGCCTCAAATTTCCAATTTCTTTGGGTATTTCTTTGATGTCGTTATTACCCAATATTAAGGTTTTCAGCTTGGTATACTCAAATACCTCGGCAGGTATTTTATCCATTTTTTTATAGGAGAGATCGAGACGGGGCATAATCGAAGTACTTTTTAAGGAACGATAATTAAATAACTTTACATTTTTGGCTGTTTCTTTTTGCCTCTAGCTGTGTTAGAAAGCCTCGCTGATGCGCTGCAGCTTGGCATCCGCAAGCGGTTCACTCCGCTTGAATGTCCACTGGACATTCAAAAATGCTATTGCATTTTATCGCTCGTTCATGCCTTGCTAGAAACAAAAATAATCTAACCAAATAATTGTAAACTTATTTTATCA
>JAHDHP010000371.1 GCA_020631245.1 Bacteroidota bacterium
GCGGGGCTGACAGCGGAAGACACCGCTAGGACTATGCGGAACTAGCAGCTATGAGACAACTACAAACGAATAGCCCGACCTTTTTTCTTCTTTTTTGTTCGCCTATGTTCATGCGTGGACGCATGAACGGGCGGCAAAAAAGAAGAAAAAAGGGCACGCCCAAATTATTCTATAATCAATTCCTTTACTACTTCGCCTTCTTGCGTGCGTACTGATAAGTAGTAGATACCTGCGGGCATCGTTGCATCATTACGTTTTAGTTGTGTTTGGTTAGCATTGATTTCCTGTTGTAAGATGGTACGTCCTAACAAATCGTAAAGGGTGATTTCTGCGGTATTATATTGGTTATTGTCAATACTAATATTGATATCAGTACTCGTAGGATTGGGATAGATGGCTACGTCAAAGTTAGCTTTTTGATCGTTGATGCCTACTTGTACTTCATTGTTTCCTTCGATGTGAGCGATAACTATATTGTATAAAAAGTCGCGTACATGGTCAAAGGTTTGATTCATATATTCACTCGCACCTTGTCCTAATACAAAGGGAGTATGTCCTGCTCCTTCGAAGGTTCGGAGGGCGTGATAGAGTCCCATTGTTTCGGCATGTTCATGAACAGCACCACTGCCACTAAAGGGCACATTTAGCCCCAATAAAGTGATAGCTCCATTGCCATAAGGAATGACATCATCTTCAGTACCGTGTATACTTACTAATGGTATATCGCCTGCTTCTAACCAATTGACATTACCTAAACCACCGCTTAAACTAATAACTCCTGTTACCTCTGAGGAATATTCGGGATTTCCACTTACACCTTCTAAACCTCCTTGTCCTACTATCTGCGATTCTAATTCTACGGGTATTTCTTCTTCCTTGTCTAAATAAGCCATATGCATAGCTACTACTGCACCTGCCGACACTCCACCTACATAAATTTGGTCGGTGTCGATACGGTAGACATCATCTGTGTCGGCATCTTTTCGGAGAAAACGTACAGCCGCTTTCATATCGTGAAAACCTTTCATGACAGCTCCATACACCACTTCATCTGATGGATCTAAGGAAAGTTCGGGCGTAAGGCGATAGTCGATTGATATGGCGACATAACCAAGTTTTGCAAAGCGACTACAAAGTTCTTTAATATCTGGAGATTCTTTAATTCCTAGGATAAAGGCTCCACCAAAAGCCAAAATGATGACTGGACGGCGAACAGTTGGGTCATCATCCATTGGCTCATAAACATCTAAATACAATTTTTGTACTGCTACTGGATCATCATTGGTTGCTTGAATATTGGAGCCATATAATATCCCTGCTGTTTTTTTGACTGATTCAAAAACAGGATCTTTGTATCGACCGTCATCAATGGATATTTGGGCAGAAAGCTCTGTACTACTCCATAAAACTAGTAGTAGAAGACTAAGGTATTGTATTTGTTTCATTGGTCTATTTTTTATTAAAAGTACAAAAAATCAATCACAAGTATTTATTTTTTTGATTGAATTTAGATGATAGAGCTTGTAGATGTAAAGCTACTAAAATAAGGGCTTGACAGTTGTTTTTTAACAATCAACTTTAAATATCAAGTACTTTATTAGAAAAAAAAATACTCTTTTCTGTAATTCTTTTCGGGTAGGTGTAACCAAAGAAAGCAAATAACAACATTAAACGTGTCGCAAGAACAACATAACATAGATGAACAAGCATTTGCGCAGCTTATACAAAACAATCAACAACGTATTTGGAGATTGTGCCGCATATATGCTTATACCCATCCCGACCAACAAGACCTATTTCAAGACATCTGTTTTCAGGTGTGGCGTGCTTTAGCCAACTTTAAGGGCAATTCACATATCAATACTTGGTTGTACCGAATTGCCCTCAATGTGGGAATGCGTTACCAACAAAAGAAACTGAAGCAGAAAAAGAAACAGGTGGGACAAGCAGAGGATCTACTAAAATGGGAGGTAACGAAGCTACCCAATGCGGATGTTGACCTAGAGCAACAAGAACGAAAAGAGCGACTTTATGTGGCTATTAGGCAGTTGAAAGAGACAGAGCGTGCGATTATTATGCTGCATTTGGAAGAGCTTTCGTATGACGAAATTGCCAGCATTACTGGCTTGAGCAAAAGTAATGTAGGCGTGAAAATCAATCGTATAAAGAAACGATTGTTTGATTTATTGACCACCAATAAACCTCTATATCATGAATGATAAAGACTTGCAAGATCTTTGGAATACTCCTTCTCCCAATGATGATTTTATTATACAACACGAAAAATTAATTCAAAACATGAAAGCGAAAATGAATCAATTCGATAAAGACATCAAAAGACGTAATCTACGTGAAACAATTGCCGCCTTAATTGTTTTTGTGGCCTTTGCTGTATTTGGAGGCTTCGGTCTCTATGATGGCAATTATTTATTGGGCTTCGCTTGTACGATTATTTGCTTTGGTTGCGTTTTTATAGTATACAAATTTGTAAATGCTCAAGTGACAATTTCAGATGAAGAAGTCTACACAATGAGTAATAAAGAATACCTAAGCTATGAGTTGAAGAAGGTAAATGAGCAAATAAGAATATTGAAAAGTGTTTTCTGGTGGTATATACTTCCTATTGCAGTAGGTCTATGTTTATTTTTCTTTGCCATGCCTTACAATACCACTAGTCTCATCATTCATATTGCCCTTGTATTAGCTGTGAGTGTGGGTCTTTATATACTCAATCAAAAAGCAGTGAAAAAGGATTTAATTCCTTTAAAAAATGATCTCGAAGAACAAATAGCAAATTTGAGCAACGCGTAAAACGCTATCCTGACACTAAAAGGAGATTTTGGCATTGTTTTTTGGGCTAATTGACAGATGTAATTTTTTTTTACTCCAACTATATTTGTAAATCCGTTTAAAATTTAAAAATCCCATGCTATTTATCAAAAAAGTCTCCTTTTGGTCTTTTTGCATCTTAGTGACCACCCTATTATTTACAACGACCAGTTGTCGGAAAGTCAAATCTATTTCGATCAACGATACAGTTAGTTATAAAGCCCAAGATCGTTGTAATGGAGAAACAATGTCTTACAGTTGTAATATCACTACGTATGGTAAAAAAAATGAAGTAATTTTAATTGAAGGTTTTGGAGGTTTTGATGACCCTACTTCGATTGTAAAAATGAACCTCTACAAAAACAACACCTACGAGATACCTAAACAAATAGATGTAGGAGGTAGAACAATAGAAGGAACTCATGTAGGTATGAAAGATAACAATAGTGGCGAAATAGAAATTAGTTATGTTGTCACTTTTGATGATGGAACCGTGGATGAGTGTAGTTTGCGCTTGGTTCCAGCTTTATAATATATCATTTTTATCAAAAAGAGGATGAGCTATATTAAAAGCTCATCCCCCTTTTAGCCCTTTCAAATATATCCTCAATAGGCAAGCCCATTCACAACTTTACAATAGCTCATTTTTTTGTTATATTTTTGTAGAGTAATAACTAATGGATAAAGAATACCTCGCTAATCCCCATTCTTATTTCTCTCACCATCTGTTTACCCCCCCAAATAACCTTAATTTACATCTATTAAGCCATATATTTTATTTCAGTTGTCAAATGGTTTAATTTTTGAAGCATCCTAGTAAATATAGGAATCATAGAAACAGAGGTATGCAAAGCAACCAAATAAAAATACTTATCGCTTTTCTGCTACTAAGCTTTATGTTTAGTTGTGCAGGAAAAATTGACATTAACCCACCAGAAGTACTCATCGCGCAACCTCTTGAGGAACAAGCGATTCTTACTGGTGGACCATTGCAATTCACTGCTGAATTTACAGATGACGTCAACCTATCATCCTTTGTAGTCGAATTTCGCAATACCAATAGTTTAATGGTCAACAGCTTTGACACCCTCATCGAAAAAAACATTCAAGGAATAAATGCGAGTGTCAATTTAGACATTGATATTCCATTAGAAGCCAATGGAGGGGAGTATGAACTCATTGTACATTGTTCTGATCGCTTGAATAATTCTTCGGAAGAAATTGTTCGCAAGGTCAAGATTCTAAATGCGATTGATTCCGAATATCCAAAACTTAATATTAGCAACCTACAATCTGATCGAACTACCACTGTTTTTAAAGGCTCTAATATTGTCTTTTTGGGCGAGGCGACTGACAATAAAGAATTGGGTGAATTATTTATTAGATTGTATCGTCGAAATAGCTTGGAGTTGTATAATGAAATTGATGCCGTAAAACTCTATGGCAAAAAGACTCACTCTATTGGTGAGTATATTGCTGCTCCCCGACAAGCAGGCTTATTTACAGCAGAAGTAATTCTTACCGATGCCGTTAATAATCGCAGTAGAATGTTGTTCGATTTGGAAGTGCGCTAATTTTTTGGGCGTGCCCCAAATAGAAAAAGCGCAGTAACTGTTATACAGTTACTGCGCTTTTTCTATTTGGGTCGGGCTTTCGGCTAATAGTTGGTTCGTACACACTTGTTCAGCTAAATGCCTAGCAGTGTCTTCCTTCGTCAGCCCTGCTAGTCAAAGCTTCACGAAGTGTCTACTTCACCAATCTTCCGCCTCTATCCCTCACGC
>JAHDHP010000018.1 GCA_020631245.1 Bacteroidota bacterium
ATTCGTTTGTAGTTGCTTCACATACCCTTGTTCGGCTAAACGCCTAGCAGTGTCTTCCGCTGTCAGCCCTGCTAGTCGAAGCCTCACAAAGTGTCTGTTTCAACAAGCTACCACTATTATCCCTCACGCGGAACCATGATTAACGATGCGACGATTTGCGTCCGACGAAAGGACTTTTATCCTTCATTATATCTAGGATATATTGCAATGAATTGTTTTTGAAAATGTATCCATTTTCAAAAAACTATTTCATCGGCCAAACCTTATTAATTTCTGCCATTTCATACCCTTTTTGTAGCAAATAACGAATTACTTTTGGGCGATCTTTAAAGGCAATCGGCTCCTTTAAGTCTAAAAAGGCTATTTTCTTTTCGATGAGTATTCGAATCATCGCATGATAGTCCTCCTCTTCAATTTCTTCCTCAAAAGCAGGTTCAATGTATTGTATGGGTACCTTTTTCTTTCTCAATCCTTGACGAATTTTAATTCTTCCCCATTTTTTTAGACGAAATTTATTAGCGACATAGAGATGAACAAATCGTTTTTCATTCAGAAAATTTTCGGTAATTAGTTCTTCAACAATCATATCCGCATCTTCCCCAAAAACCATTAAGTCTTTTAGTTTTTTACGAACATCTTGTTCACAGCGTTCTTGATAGGCACAATAACGCATTAGTTTTAAAAAGGCTTTTTGCTGATCCAAAAGCGATTATTTTATTCATTAGTGTTAAATGGTACCGCAATAATACATACTTTTGCGAACTATGTCCCAACAATCACCAGCACTTCAAAACAAGGCAGCCATTATTCAGTTATTCATTGCGAATACCATCTCTGGTTTTGCGCAGGGTATAAGTATGCTCGCTATTCCGTGGTATTTTACGGGCATATTGGGGCAGACCTCCTTATTTGGATTTATTTATTTTGGGGTGACTATTATTTCTCTTTTTTGGGGATTATTTGCTGGAACCTTAGTAGATCGTTATAATCGAAAACACTTATTTTTATTAGAAACAGCAGGAGGTGCTCTGATGTTGTTAGGAGTTGCTGCTTTTGGTTTTTATACGGGTAATGTCCCCTACTATCTGGTAGCCCTTATATTCGGTGTCACCTTTTGGGCTTATAACTTACATTATCCTGCTCTTTATGCTTTTGTGCAGGAAATATCAGATCCTGCACATTATGGAAAACTCGCTTCTTGGCTAGAAATACAGGGACAATTGACCTCTGCTATTGCTGGTGGTATTGGAGCTATTTTATTAAGCGGTATTACTGCTGGAGAACAAAGTTTTTTGGGACAAACGTGGTATATCCCATTCCATATTGAAGCGTGGAGTATTCAACAGGTATTTTTATTAGATGGACTTACTTATGCACTTTCCTTTCTTCTGATATTGCCTTTACGTTATAAAGCCATAGCAATACGCAAAAAAGAAACAGTGAGTATTACTGCTCGTATGAAAATAGGAGCGGATTATTTGCGTGCTAATCCATTGATCTTTGTATTCATTAATGCAGCCTATTTTATTTTTGTTACTACGATGGTCATCAACTATATATTGATGCCAAATTTTGTAAAGAATTATTTACATAGCGGTGCCTCGGTATATGCTATTGCGGATGCGGCTTTTGCCATTGGTGCTTTGATCTCTGGTTTGTTTATCAGTCGCTTGTTTAAAGATAATAATCTAGTGAAGGGAGCTATTTTTATGACCTTTGTTTCTGCTAGTGCTTTTTTAGTATTGGTTTTTGATCGTCATGTTTGGGTATTTTGTTTGATGCTACTATTTTTTGGACTGGCTAATTCGGGTTCTCGTATCATCCGTGTCAGTTATATTTTTAGACGGGTTCCGAATCAAGTTATAGGACGTGTACAGAGTATTTTTCAGGTAATTAATGTCTTATTTCGTTTGTTTTTTATTGCCTTGTTTTCACTTCCCTTTTTTGTCAGTCATATTTCGTGGGCCTTTGGTATTTTTAGTGCCTGTTGTGTTGTCGCTGCGCTTATTATCATTAAAATTTACAAACCGCTTACCTCCACTCCAACCACTAATTATCACTCTTGACAGTATCTATTGCCCAAGTACTAATGGCTGTTCTAAGTTTTTTATTCAATCCCCTTCGGTATTGCAGATATTTTTTTTCCTCTACAACATTGCGGTTTTCCTTGAATTTACCCTTATGGTCGTATAATTCTGTTCCTAGTATTTTATTTGTTCTATTATCTTTCCAGATGGTGTACCGAAAACGATCCGTCCGTAGGGAGTAACCCATAATGTAATTATTACGAATTTGCTGACTAAATGCTCTTCCTACCCACTCTACATTGGGATTATTTAAAAGAGGAGCGAAACTCCGCCCTTGTAATGAGTTTTCTGGTAGAGGGAGTTCATTTATATCACAAAGAGTTGGATAAAGGTCTAGTAACTCTACAACACCATTGGTAGGAACTCCTGCTTTAGGCATATTGGGTACTTTAATGATAAGTGGGGTTCGTGTATCTATTTCAAAATTGGAGAACTTCCCCCATTTACCATAATCTCCTAATTTCCAACCATGATCACCCACTACTACTATTATTGTATTATCTGCTAATCCTAGGTTTTCCAATTCTTGTAAGACTTGCCCTATTTGATCATCAATAAAACTTACACAGGCATAGTAACCATGAATAAGGTTTAGTGCTTGTTTTTCGGAAACAGGTCCGTTTATATCAGTATATTTTCGTAGTTCTCCTGAGCGTTTGAGTGCTTTTGTATAACTATTGATAGGTCGGGTTGTATTTTCTGGTAATGTAATTATTGAGTCGGGATATAAATCCCAGTATCTTTTTGGAGCCGCAAAAGGAAGATGAGGTTTTTCAAATCCTACTGCTAAGAAAAAAAGAGAGTCTTTATATTGTCGTAATGCTGCTAAAGCCTGTTTGGTATATCCAACATCTTTGTAAAGTGAGTCGGGCATATCTGCTTTTTCGGTAGCTGGTCCTAAAGCTCCTTTAGTTGGTTTTGCTAACACTTCAGGAGATGCATATCCTCTAACATGTGTTCCTGGAATGTTTTGGATAAAGAATTTTGACCAAGAAATAGAATCATTCATTCTATTGTTATGAAAGATTTTGCCAATACTTATACTCACATATCCCTGTTCTTTGAAATGTTGAGGAAGTGTTTTGATATGGGGTAGTTGCTTGCGAAAGTGGTGTACATTTCGATAAACTTTGGTTGTATCGGGGCGTAAACCTGTTAGCATACTGCTTCGGGAGGGGTTACAAACTGCCCATTGGCAATAGGCGCGATTGAATTGTCGGCTTTCTTTGGCGAGGCTATCTATATTGGGAGAAATAATTTTCGTTTGTCCATAGGTTCCTAGTTCTGGGCGTAAGTCATCAATCATGATGAAAAGTACATTGTAAGGGGCCTGTTCTGTTTCTTGTGTATTTTGTGCCTGACTTTGATGGATACCTATTAAGAAGAAATAGAGCATGAATATAATCAAGTGGAGCCTTTTATTGCTATTTTTTAAGGGCATAATATATAAAGGTTAGCGCGTGAGGGATAGAAGTGGTAGCTTGCTGAAACAGGCACTTTGTGAGGCTTCGACTAGCAGGGCTGACAGCGGAAGACACTGCTAGGCGTTTAGCCGAACAAGGGTATGTGAAGCAACTACAAACGGATAGCCCGACCTGAAACAGGGATTGAGGGACTGTGGGCTTGAGGGATTGAGTTGCGTTACGTGCTCATTGAATCAAGCCCATAGTTCCCGAAAACCTGTGGAAGGGCACGCCCAACTATTTATTAAAAGGAACATTTCACATCTTCGAGGCTAATGCCTTTGGTAAATAAGCTCACATCTACATGTAGGGGTTCTGTGACAGGGGTAGTAGATTGGTAAATAATTTTCCCTTTGTGTCGATAGTAAATTTGTTTGTCGATTAATTCGATACGAATGGTGTCATTGGGTGCATAGGCTATTTGTTTCCCTTTTCGCTCTCCATTTTCGAGAATTTCTATTTTCCCTTTTCCATTGAGGCGAATACCATAATCAATGGATTTATAATGAGCATTGATGTTTTTATCAGAGAATCCTATCACGCGTGCTTTACTGTAGTTATCTGTACTAGGCACTATTTCGACACATCCATTGGAGGTGAGTGCTAATTGGTTTTTAGAAAAAGCACCGCTACTAAACCATCCTTTATCTGTATTTTTAATTAGTTTATTCTCTTTTGTCATTAGTAATCCTACGGTATCTGTCCATTGAATCACATTGGGAGCTTTAATGGCTGCTCCTAGGCGATCTTGTTGACTACCTTCAGCGATTTTAGGTTTTTTAATAGCTGCTTTTTCTGTTACTTTTTCCATATTCGCAAATGAAGAAGCATCACTTTCTGCTTCCGGAAATCCTTTGACTAATGAAATAGGAAATGGATGATAATGAAACTGTACGATATGATCACCTTCGGGCACTTTTATAGCTTTGAAGGTGCCGAATAGTTTGTCGATAGCCACTTCTTTACCATCTATACGTGCTTTCCAATCTTCATCCCAATTGTCGATAAAACAGAGGTAACCTTGTTGGTTGGTGCGAGTTAGTACTTCGAGATAATCGCCATTGTAATGAATAACTTGATTTTGAAAACCTGTCGTTATTTCGTAATCTTCTGCATTTTGAAGGAAATCTTCGAGTTGTTGGCTTTTTATTCGATTGGAGAAGGTGATATTATCTATAAAATATAAGCGTTTTCCGTCTTCTAAGCCTAAAAATTGATCGACTGCTGGTGGACGCTGGGCTTTCGGTTTTAGTCCGTGTAGTACAGGGTCCCATTTACCTATGGCTCCTACATTTTTTAAAAAATCATTATAGTTGGTATAAAACCATCTTTTGGCAAGTAAGGCGGAATAAGGTTTTTTGGTATACAGTCCTGATAGACGTTTTTCGAAGGTACGAGGTGTCGTGAATGCTCGATTGTTTATTTCTTCTATATTGATAATGCGTTTTTCTGCCCCAGCAGTACGAGGGACGGATCGTAACTTGGCTCCTACTACTCCTACATTTATACTGCTAAGAATAAGTAAACAGATGGGTAGTAGGGTTGTAAGAGTAGTTGCTTTTAGGTTATTTAGCAGTTTTGTGCTACTACTTATGAGTAGTGTCCCTATAATGACAATGAAATACACCGCTCCAAAATAGAGGTAATGTGTGGGGTTGATATTCGGAAATTGGGGGGCTAGTTTACGTGTCCACGAAAAATTGTATTCATGTCCTGTTTGTAGGGTGACTTGTATTCCTAATATTAGAAGATAAGCTCCTAACATGATGGCAGCAAAAATATAGCTTCGCTTTTTAAAGCCTTCTATTCGACTTTCTGGATTGCTTAATATATTTTCCCAGAATTGGTATGCTTTTGCGAGAAATAGTGCTAAAAATGGGATGAGGACAATATTGAGTCTTCCCCATGTTGCTAGGCTAGAGTATCCAGGAAAAACTTTCCAAAAAATATTAAATAGAAAAGATTTACCGTATGTTAGTAGTGAAATTAGTACCCAAAAACCGACTATTAAAAATAGGAAGGATTTTTTTTCTTTCTTTTTGGTTAGGGGGTAAAAGTGTTGAATGCTATAGGCGATCATTAGAAATAGGGCGATAAAGCCGAAATAGTACCATCCTTTGTCATTGGCATAGGCTGGGTTTACTAGTGAGCCTAGTGTTTCTGTAAAGTTGGATGATGTACCTACTGCAAACCGGTAGAAGTCGGAGCTTCTATCGCTTACTACATTTTTGAGATTATTGAGTTTGTAGAGATAGGGTAAACAAAGTATCAATGGGACTAATGCTGCTGTACTTATCGTTGTTAGAAAACGTATGATAGATATTTCTTCTAATGGGACTAATGCTGTTCTTGTTTTTTTGAATAAGAGTACAAGTACGTAGGGAGGTATGAGGAAAATGGCATAATAAATATAATAGGGGTAGGCATTGGTAAGAAACATAAATACACCAATGGCAGTAAATAACCATCCTTTTTTTCGTTTATCGGCGTATAGGGACTCGGTAACGCCCCATAGTATAAAGGTCATCCACGCAATGGCATGTGTGGCTTGATATCGGTTTAGAACTCCTGTAATTTTAAAACTTACACACATGATTAGTGTTGCTAGTAGTGCTGCTCGCCAGTGTACTTTGAGGGCGCGCAGCCATCCGTAGAGAAACATAGCGAATAGGGAGACTCCTAGGATGGAAAACCGCTGGTAATCGACCCATGAAAAGCCACCTGTGAGTTTATAGTAGATTGCGAGGAGGAAGTTGAGTGGATAAAAGGCTTGATTGTAGGGACTGGAGAAAAAGGGAAAACCGCAGGCTTCTCCTGGTGACCATAGTGGGATTCGAAAATTGGCTAATGCATCTAATAGATATACCTTTACATAGTAAAAGTGTACGACATCCATTCTTAGCTTCAGTGAGAATGATTGTCCTGCAATGGCATATTGAAATAGATATAAAAATGGCCAAATAAATAGGAGTAGATAAATAAGATACTCCTTTTTGGGTTTAGTTGTATTCATAAGTGAATTGGGCTAACCGAGTGAGAATATGTAGTATTAAATAATTATGTGTCAACGATTTTATACATTCTGTAAATTTAGGAAAGCTTTTAATTAACAACAACATTTCCTAATATTAATATTCTTAATCTATTATTTACGATTTCTTGCAAATGAAAGAAAATTATCCAGTAGTACTCTTCTTTGGCTTTCTTTTCGCCTTTTCTATATTGATATTCAATCGGCAATTTTTATTGTTGTTTGATATTCAATCGATTTTAGATATTAGAAATGCTATACGGGCTATTGGAATTGGGATATTATGCATTGCAGCAATCATTTATATTTATCGCAATCCTCGTTCATTTACCTCCCCGCAAATTTCTCTTTCTCTTTTTGATGTAGCTTGGTTGGGTTTTATAGGACTTGCTCTTTTATCTATTTTATGGGCTTACAATACTGTTTTAGCGATTAATGCTTTCCGATACTTTACCTTACTTTTTATTCTTTATCACCTTATTGCTTGGTTTATTCGACATTTTCCTCGCATTTCTGAAACTACGATACTCAAAACGATACTTATCATTAGTGTTGTTTATGTACTTCATACTGTATTTGCTATTTATGACCTTAGTAATAGGATAGATGGTCCTTTAGATAGCATTTCTATTTATAAAATACGAGACCTTGTAGGTCATAAAAGTCTTTTAGCTACCATGCTATTTTTTATGGCTGTTTTTAATTTTTGGGCTTTTGTGAGTTTAAAGAAAGCTATATGGAAATATATTGCTGTAGGTCTTGTTCCTATCTTAGTTGTCTTATTAGTGGTTTTACAGGCAAGGGGTATGTTACTTGGTCTTGTTTTCTTTATTGCTTCTATGAGTTTATATGGCTTGTTGTTTCGCTCAAAAGAGAAACGTCTATTCTCTAGTAAAGTAGCCTTAGGAGGCAGTTTGAGTTTATTAGTTGGTTTACTCTTGTTATCATTTCTTTTTGTTGACTATTCAACCTTATTAAGTCGTCTTGACATTAGTACTTTTTCTAGTAGTAGAGGAGCTAGTGAGCGTTTTGGATTGTGGAAATATAGTTGGGGCTTAGTGAAAGAGAATACCATATTGGGTGTTGGAGCTAATAATTGGAAGGTAGCTTATCAACAGTTTGGTTTATCTGAAATAGCGCGACTAAAGTATGGGAAGTCTTTAGGAAATCCACACAATGATATATTGAAAATTTGGAGTGAGTTCGGAACTGTTGGGATAATGGGTTATTTAAGTATTATATTGCTTCCTATTATTGGAGGAATTCAAACTTTGTTCACGAAACAAACAAAAGAAACTCGTTTCAAAATTTGGTTACTTTGTACAATACTTATTGCTTATCAAATTAGTGCTTTTTTCACAGGGCATTTCTATCGTTTTGATATGCAACTATTCGTTTGTGTTATTGTAGGTTTTATAGCTTATTATATTTCCTCCAAGAGTCTATTTCATCGACCTATTACATCGTTGCCTAATAGTAAAATGCTGTTATTGATTCCTCTCGTTTTTTTACTATTAAATACAGCATATAATACTAATCGTATAAAGAATATTTCTGCTTCACGGAATATTCGTCATGTCTTAAAAACTCAAAAATGGGATGTTCTAAGAAATAAAGCAAAAGCAGCTCATTCTCCTCTTAATAATTTATGGGGCGTTCACACTCCGATCAAGTATTATGAAGGTTTAGCTAATTATCAATTAGGTGATATGGATATGGCAGTTGCTAACTTTAAAGAAGGCTTGGAAGTTGCTCACCCATTTCATTATCAAAGTATGAGTAAATTGGGGCAAATTTACTTGGAACAAGAAAAGTATAAAAAAGCTAAATATCATTTTAAACAGGCTTTAGCCATAACACCTGTACATATGGAAGCATTATTGGGAATGGCACAACTTCACAAGGAAACAGGCAAATTGAATAAGTCTCGTTATTGGCTTCAAAAAATCAACTTCCCTTTAGATACACTTAGAAGAAATGAGTTATTATTAGAGTTAGATTCGCTTCAAAAAGAAGCCAATATTAACAAGTAGCTACCAGTGATAGCCATTCTGAAAAAGAGTGTTTAAAAGAGTAATCACATGCATTAGCCAGTTTTCCTCCATCAAAAATGGTGTCTCCCGATTCTATTTTTAGATCTAATTCTGGCCAATTAATCAATTCAACTTGCACATTATACTTCAGTGCTACACTATTCGCTACATCATATAAACTCAAGGTATCTCCTCCAATATTAAAGACTGTATTTTTCGTATTTTCTTGCAAGGAGGCTTCAATCATTAAACGGGTAACATCCTCAATATGAGAAAATGTTCTTTTCTGACTTCCATCTCCATAAATAGGTATATTTTTTCCTTCTAATGCTTTCCCCATCATAAAGCCTAATGTACCATAGGAGTATTTATCATCTATTAAATTACCATATGGCACACATATACGAAAGATCGTATAAGAAATATTAAAGCAATTACGATAAATCTCTAGATAATTCTCACAAGCAAATTTATTCACTGCATAAATTGACTTAAACTCTTTTACTGCATCTTCCTTTAGTGGAATATCTTTCTGACCTTTATAAACTAATCTAGAGGAGGGAAAAATAACTCTTGGAGGTTGAGGTAAGTTCTTTATTTGGCTCAATACATTCAGTAAGCCTTTTTCATTAATATCAACATAGTTTTCATGATGATCAAGTCCTGCTTTAGTACCACTTAAACCAGCCATCATAAAAATGAAATCAACATTAAAATCAATCGTTTCTATTTGTTGCTGGTTTTTAATGTCTAATGTCTGATAAGAATCTACTTGATCTATTGATTCTGATTGTATATCAAAAGCTTTTAAAGACATACCATATTCCTTACCTAGTTGGCATAAATGTCGTCCAATATATCCATTAGCACCTATAACAATTGCTTTCACTATTTCTTTTTTTGTAAAAAAAATATAAGAGTAGAATAATTTAAGTCAATTATTTTCAACTCACAAATCATGTACATTAATTTTACAAAAGTAGGGTAAAAGAGATTATCTATCCAAATAATTCTATAACAAACACTTAAAAAGTTAGTAGGTCTTATTTTTTGGTGACGGAAGCTAGACCAAATAGTCTTATATTTGCGCTTATGCTTTTAATATAGCTTTTCAGTGATCAAAAAACATCAACATGTTGGAAATACAGAACATTCAAATGGTAGACCTTCACAATCAATACCTAAAAATTAAACAGGAGGTTGATGCGGGAATGGCAGAAGTAATAACAAGTGGAGCTTTTGTTAATGGTCCTCCAGTAAAAGCATTTGCTAAAAACCTAGCTTCTTATTTAGATGTCAAACATGTAACTCCATGTGCTAATGGAACAGATGCCTTACAAATTGCTTTGATGGCTTTAGGCTTAAAACCAGGTGATGAGGTTATTACTGTTTCTTTCACCTTTGTTGCAACAGTAGAAGTCATTGCATTATTAGGATTAAAACCTGTCTTTGTAGACCTTGATCCTAATACCTTTAATTTGGATGTTGCACAATTAGAAGCTGCTATTACATCACATACCAAATGCATTCTCCCTGTACATTTATACGGACAAGCTGCCAATATGGAAGCGATCATGGAAATTGCCCACAAACACAATTTATACGTGGTTGAAGACAATGCACAAGCTATTGGGTCAGATGTAACTTTTAGTAATGGAAAAAGCTTTAAAACAGGAACGATTGGTCATATTGGATGTACTTCTTTCTATCCTTCTAAGAACTTGGGTTGTTATGGTGACGGAGGCGCGCTATTTACAAATGATGACGAACTGGCGAATAAAATCAAACTGGTCGCCAATCATGGACAGATAAAAAAATACACCTATGAAACAATTGGTGTAAATTCACGTCTAGACAGCCTGCAAGCAGTTGTACTAAATGCGAAATTACCCCACCTTGACACCTATATTAAAGCTCGACAAAAAGCTGCTACTTATTATGATCAAGCACTAGGCAATCACCCCAATATTCAAATTCCTAGTCGTGCTACTTGGTCATCCCATGTTTTTCATCAATATACTATTAAAGTAAATGGTAACCGTGATGCTTTAAAAATCGCTTTAAAAGAAAGGGGTATTCCTAGTATGGTTTATTATCCTACACCTCTTCACATTGGAAAACCTTACAAAGCTTACGGGTATAAACTTGGAGATTTACCAATTACTGAACAACTCTGTCAACAAGTCATCTCCCTTCCTATGCATACGGAGTTGGAAGAAGAGCAATTAAAATATATTACAGATAATGTATTAGAACTAGTCTAAACTACAAAATACAGCAATCAACAAAATAACGATATGTACAAAGGAAAGCAGGTAAGTGTTGTTGTGCCAGCCTACAATGAAGAGACACAAATAAAGATGGTAACGGACACCATGCCAAGCATTGTTGACTATATTGTCATCATTAATGACAAAAGTAAGGATCGAACACAACAGGTCGTTGAAGAGGAGGCAAAAAAGAATGATAAAATTATTCTTATCAATCATGAAGTCAATCAAGGAGTAGGAGGAGCAATAGCAACTGGCTATATCTGGTCTAGAGACAATAATATTGACATTGCTGTCGTAATGGCTGGAGATGCTCAAATGGACCCTAATGATCTCCCTAATATTCTTGATCCAGTAGCTGATGGTGAAGTAGATTACTCTAAGGGAAATCGCTTATTTACAGGAGAAGCCTATCAAAAGATACCCAAAGTACGCTATTTTGGAAACTCTGTATTATCACTACTTACCAAAATCGCCTCTGGATACTGGCATGTCGCCGATTCTCAAACAGGCTATACAGCCATTAGTCATAAAGCTTTATCGACTATTGACTGGAATAACATGTATAAACGATATGGGCAACCTAATGATCTGTTAGTAAAACTAAATATCTATGACTTCAAGGTTCGCGATGTACCTATTGAACCCGTTTATGATGTAGGAGAAAAGTCAGGAATTAAGATAAGAAAGGTCATCTTCACAATCCCTATGTTGTTAACAAAACTTTTCTTTTACCGTATGAAAGAAAAGTACGTTATTCGAAATTTTCACCCATTAGTTCTATTCTATACAATGGGATTTATATTTTTCTTACTGACCCTCTTTTTCTTTATTAGACTAATCGTTTTATGGTACTCCAATGGATTTGTACCAGAAATAACAGCCCTAACAACCATGTTTAGTTTCATGAGTGCGAGCATGTTTACTTTATTCGCTATGTGGTTTGACATGGAATCGAATAAAGATTTAAAATAAATATCATTTACATTTATTATTATCCCAATAAAAATAGCTACTACCATCCAACAATATATATCTTATGAAAAAAACAGTCGGATTCGCCGTTATAGGACTCGGCCACATTGGCAAACGCCATGCACACATTATCAACGAACACCCAGAAGCACAGTTACTCGGAATTGTTGATCCCGATCCTTTACAAAGAGCAGCAACAACAGAACTAGGATATGATATACCTTGTTTTGAGTCAATAGATGATTTTATTGCTGCCAATGTACCAGGGGTAGATGTAGTATGTATCTGTACTCCCAACTATCTACACGCAGCATATGCCGAACAAATACTCAATAACAAATACCATGTGGTAATTGAAAAACCAATGGCATTGACAAAAGCAGACTGTGAACGAGTGATATTTAAATCACTAAATGTATCCAAAAATGCATTTATCGTCAAGCAAAATAGATACAGCCCACCTTCCAAATGGCTCAAAGAAGTCGTGGCAGGCGGTAAGTTAGGAGACATTCACATGGTTCAAATCAACTGCTACTGGAATAGAGATGACCGCTACTATAAAGGAGGAGAACATCCGTGGAAAGGGAAACTCAAAATGGATGGAGGTACGTTATTTACCCAATTTAGCCACTTTATCGACATCATGTACTGGGTATTTGGGGATGTAAAAAACATCCATTCTCGTTTCTGGAATTACACCCACCAACACAATATTGATTTTGAAGATTCAGGCTT
The DNA here is from genome assembly GCA_020631245.1 of Bacteroidota bacterium. Taxonomy (GTDB): domain Bacteria; phylum Bacteroidota; class Bacteroidia; order Chitinophagales; family UBA2359; genus JAHDHP01. Next base: position 12,595 of record JAHDHP010000018.1, read on the forward strand.
AGTACAATTTGAATTTGTAAATGGAGGCTTAGGATGTATCAACTTCTCTACCTCCTGCTGGGGCAAAAATATGGAAAGTAGCATTACCGTAGTTGGCTCAAAAGGTAGCCTCAAAATCGGAGGACAATACATGAATGAAGTAGAATATTGCCATATCGAAAACTACGAAATGCCAGAGCTTCCTCCTACCAACCCTCCTAATGACTATGGACCTTATAAAGGTAGTGCTGCCAATCACCACTATATCATTCAAAATGTAGTAGATACCCTCAAAGGACGCGCAGCAATAGATACCAATGCACTAGAAGGATTGAAAGTGGTAGATATTATTGAACGCATGTACGAAACCAGAAATATTGAACAACTTTTTGAAAAGAAAACCTATGAATATAGCTAATTCAGCTTATGTACATGAATCAGCCATTGTTGACGAAGGATGTCAACTAGGTGAAGGAACCAAAGTATGGCATTTTTGCCATCTAATGCCCAAAGCCGTTATTGGAGCGAATTGCTCACTAGGGCAAAACGTATTTGTAGCCAATAATGTAACACTAGGGGACAATGTAAAAGTGCAAAACAATGTCTCTATATACGAAGGAGTGATTTGTGAAAACAACGTTTTTCTAGGACCATCAATGGTTTTCACCAATGTCATCAACCCACGAAGCGGTGTTATTCGTAAAAATGAGTACAAAACGACACTCGTTAAAACAGGGGTAAGTGTTGGAGCTAATGCGACTATTGTTTGTGGAGCCACCTTACACGAATACTGCTTTATTGGAGCAGGAGCCGTTATTACCAAAGATGTCCCTCCTTACGCGCTTATGGCAGGCGTACCTGCCCGTCAAATAGGCTGGATGAGTCGGTTTGGAGCACGCATCGAATTTGATGAACATGGAAAAGGACAATGTACCGAATCAGGTGAGGCTTATGAACTTAAAAATGGTATTGTAACCTACATCGGGAAGTAATACTATTAAATCAAGACAGCCTCTTACCAACTAAAACGCTCTTTCGCCATATCAGCTACCGCATCACCAATTGCCAGGGAAGCCGTAGCAGCAGGTGAAGGAGCGTTTAGAATATGGATCGCATTATTGTGATGCGCTAACTTAAAATCATCAATCATCTCTCCTACTGGCTCCAAGGCCATAGCTCGTACTCCTGCCCTAGCAGGTTGAATATCTTCCATCGTCAAACTAGGAATTAACTTTTGAAGGCTATTTAAAAACAATCGTTTCGAATATGCTCTACGATACTCTTCTATACCATACCGCCAGTGTTTCGCAAAAAACCGCCACGTACCTGAAAAACTAAACGCAGCATACGTATCGAATAATGAAAAGGCTAACTTTTTATATCCTTCTCGTTTAAACACAAAAACCGCATTGGGTCCACATTCTACTCCTCCCTTTATCATACGCGTAAAATGTACTCCTAAAAATGGAAATTTAGGATTCGGAACAGGATAAATCAAATGCTTAACCTTATCCACCGACTGCTCCGACAACTCATAATAATCCCCTCTAAAACCCAATATAGAGGCACTAGGATTCGCACCTTCTTTCGTCGCTACTCGATCCGATTGCAGACCTGCACAAGCAATCAAATAATTACCCGTATACTTTGCCGTTTTTGTGATGACAGTCGTACACTCTGGGTAATGCTTAAAATCAACTACTTCTTCCCCAGTCAATACCGTTCCTCCTTTTGCACGAATCAACGCGACCAACTCATAAGCAACATCCGAATAATCAATAATACCTGTACAAGGCACATTAATCCCTGCAATCCCTTCACAAAAGGGTTCTACCTCTCTAATTTGCTCCCGATTAATTAATTCGATGCCCTCCACTTCATTTTCCAAACCACGTTGATACACGCGATTCAAATGTTCTAATTCTGACTCTTCCGTTGCTACAATCAACTTCCCACAAATATCGTGGGCAATACCATGCTCCTTGGCAAAAGCAACCATCTCTTTACGCCCTTTTACACAAGTCCTTGCCTTATATGAGCCAGGTTTATAATAAATTCCCGAATGAATAACCCCCGAATTATGCCCTGTTTGATGCATAGCTACCTTCACCTCCTTCTCCAATACCAATATTTTTTCATTCGGATAACGAAGCAATAATTTATAAGCAGTTGCCAAACCCACAATTCCTCCACCAATCACAATAATATAGTAGTCATTCTGATACATATCCCTTGTATTATTTTGTGGGCTAAGATACAAAAAACAAAAGGTCTGTAAGTACAAATACCTACAGACCTTCTTTATTTAATCACTAAAATTAGTTTCTTAGAATCGAATACCTTTTATAAAATTATCCATTATCAGCTCTGACAACTCCTTATCCTTGACAATATTTACAGAATAATCAACCGATAAATCAACTCCTTCAAATAGTTTACCCAAATCCACCTCTATATCAATATCCTTCACATCTGCATCCACATCCAATTTAACATCTCCTTTCACCGTACGGAACAAATCGACAGTACCCAATTCAAACTTAATCTCGTTGCTGAATAAGCCATCATAATCAGTATCTACAGCTCCTACTGCTCGAACAAACAAATAACCATCTCCACCAGTATGCATCCCTGTATCACTCAACGGATGACCAATCGCATAATCACTAGGAAAACGTTGATTAGCTGTTTCATCTACTCCTACATCGAAGGAAAGAGATTCATATTCCCCAACCTCTATTTTACCGATATTATATCTAGCAAAATCAGGACTTAGTAATGAATAACTATCATCTACTTTCACATTACCTCCATCAGCTCGTTCCAAAGTAATGTTCGAAATGTAAAACTTAAAGATCGACAGTTTTACAGGTACGTTCTTATCACCAACATAGTAGACCGAGTCTAAATTAAATGGCTCCTCGCCAAACTTGTAATTTACATTAACTTGTAATGCTGGATAAGTACAAAGCTCATTATCTACTGCTTCCGCATCTGGATTATAATTCATTGCCCCTTCATCCTGACAATCAGGTATCGGTATAGGAGGTTCTTCATCCTTACAGGCTCCCACTGTAATTAATATCGTTAATAGCCAAAATAAGCTTATGGATTTGATAAGTTGGAGTTTGCTCATCGTTTTGTGTTTATGAATATACTAATAGAAAAAATTGTTTTACCCTTTTAGGTATTATCTACAAAGTTGCAAGCACTGTACCAATGCCTATGCATATGGACAAGCTTGCTGTTGATATACAGAAATAGACTAGAAAAGGTACGACTAATATGGGGAGCAGAATGTGTAGTAGTGATAATGCACATTATTTATACTTCTATAAGTATGAGCTAATATGTTCTTTGCAACTAACTATTAATCAAGCAAATAGCAAAACACAAAAAACAAATTCCCATGCATAAAAAAATAATATGCTATATGTAAACATTATTATTATTTAACAATGATTATTTTTACGAAAAAAAACAAAAAAGGTTACTCCTTACCTCTTTTTTTTCTTTCACTTCTATTTTTACTTTCAAATAACAGACATTTTAGAGTGGGCGTGCCCCCATTTTTCTTTCTTCGTCATTAGTTCATGCGAGGACGCATGAACTAATGACGAAGAAAGAAAAATGGGGTCGGGCTATCCGTTTGTAGTTGTCTCACAGCCACTTATTCAGCATAGTCCTAGCAGTGTCTTCCGCTGTCAGCCCTGCTAGTCCTTGCTTCATAAAGTGGTTGTTTCGCCAAGCTACCACTACTATCCCTCACGCGAAAACAATGACTGAATGAGTGGATGAGCGAATGACTGAATAGGCGTTACGCTATGTTTATTTTTGCCATCTGCGTCTTCGCTACTAATTACTTATAGATGTTACTTTCCTTATAGAACTATTTACGATTGAACCGTTCCATCGTCGGTCGTCAATCGTTCCATCGTTTTTATTCCATTGCATTCGCTAAATTTTCAATTACTGTTTCTGCCAATTCAATTTTATCAAAAGAGTGCGTTACATTATCCGTTAGCATATCAATAGCACCAGTCTCTCCATTAAACACCTCATCAATATGGACGATTATTTCTACTTCTTTTACCTCATCTTCGGAGGTTGTAAAGCTACGTGGTAAGCTCACCGATTGTAATAAGGCTTCTGTACCTAAGTCATACACAAAAGTACCTGTATTATTCACATCTGGGTTTGCTACTTCCCCCACTTTTCCGCGAATCATTGCAAAAATATATTTCGTAGCCCAAGTCCAATAATGCTCCGAGTTGCCAAGCGGTTCATCTGCACCAAATAAGGTTGGATCAGAAGCATTTAAAGCTTCATCTAGTCCGATATAAAAATTGATAGCCTGATAGTTTCCTGTTGGTAGGTTTACATTAATATTGGTAGGGTTCTGTAAGTCATAAAGGTCTACCTCTGCCACTTCAATGGCAGTGCCTGCCTCATTCACCGCTTCAATACGCGATACATAAAAGCGGAATTTTTCCAATTTAAAATATTGTCCCATCGCATTAGGATACCACTCTCCTACCGTATATGCTTCATCTCCGACCATCCCCTTAAAAGACAATGAAAAATTTTTATCTACTTTGGTTTCACCACATCCAGAGATACTAATAGTTAATAATAAGCAAAAGCCAAACATTAAAAGTTTTTGATACGTCTTCATAAGTTTTTATGTGTTTTATTTTAAGCGCGCTATCCCGCGCACTTTTTTACCATAATAAGTACCTGAAATAGACAGTGTACCTTGCTGTTTGAGTTGTATCCCTTCCCACGATTGTTGAAAAGGTAATTGATAACTTGCGGCAATTCCCCATTGTTGATAACGCCATTGAGTAGCGAAACGAACAGCGACCAATTGCCGTTTTGTTTCTTCAACAATAGGTTTCTCATTTAGTTGATCGCTCTCCCAAAATAAAGCCTGTATGCCTATACTCGGCAAGAGTAGCGATTGATCTCCTAATCGTATATTTCTTTGTATATATGCTGCTGTATTATAAAAAATCCCTTGTTGAAAGGTATAACTATTCGGAAAATGATAACGCATACCCACACTTACTTCTCCTTCCCAAACTCTCTTTTTTTGCCACAAATAAGCTATTCCTCCTTGCACTGCCCACGCTTCTGTGCCCGCTTGTAAGTGTGGTTCTAACTCATTCAACTCATCAAAATTGGTAAACTTACCTGTTGGGATTCTCCCACCTCCTTCTATTAGGATCACATGTTTCCATGTTGCGGCTACTTGAAATAATCCACTATTATAAAGTTGATACATTCCTTTTATAGAAAGATCACCTATTCCTGTCTGTGTGTCTGTCGTTTCACCGTCAGTATCTCGCCTTTTTAATAGATAGGCTATTTCGACTTGTACGCCTACTCTAGGATTTAAGTAATACTGTCCTTGTAGTGCTAATTGTGTCGTATATTCTTTGGCTTCTTTAAATGGGTGGTAGTACAGGTGTTGGTGGTAATCACTCGTAATATTATACTGTGGATTGTGATTGTGGAAGGTCATATAACGAACGACTCCTTTTCGCACTTGTTGCGTATAGGTGGCACGTAGGTAATTGGTGCCTGTTTCGTGTTGTGCGTGTGCTAACAGGGGGAAAAATAGTAAAAAAAGGAGGATTCGAATCATAAATAGGAAATAAGGGGTCAGGCAACAGGTTTCAGGAGTCAGATTTCGACAGAGACAAGGCATGCCTTGTCTGTACAATCAGTCGATAGAAGGGAAACAATCATTCACTTATTTTGGGCACCACAATGGAGAGCAAAAGTACCTTCCTCGGACGTCGCATCGTAAATCGTTCAATCGTTTTTCGCGTGAGGGATAGAGGCGGAATGGAGCGTCAGGAGCATACCTGTGAGCTAGGGAGTGCCGCAGGCTGAGCGGTGTGAGCGAAGACAAGGGACGACCATAGCGAACGGTGTGCGAGTAGCTACATATTAGCCGAAAGCCCGACCTGTAACAGGGATTGAGGGACTGGGGGGATTGGGTTGCGTTACGCGCTCATTTAATCAAGTCCCCAGTTCCCGAAGACCTGTGGAAGGGCACGCCCAACAAACAATGATTGATTGAATGAATGAGCGAATGACTGAATATTTTTGTGTTATTATAAGAAAGAAAAAGTAAGTCTCTTTATTGTTTGTAGAAGTAGGTTTTGTAGATACTCATAAAAATGAAGTAGGCTACTGCTAGAATAGAAATGACTTTGAGTAGTGGTTTTACTTCTGGATAGAGTGCTAGAATGAGGATATTGACACCTATGACGATGACTGTCATGAGGACATTGAGTTTCTTATGCGCGACTGTTTGGCTTGGATATAAGTATTTGATAGGTACAAAGTGTAGAATACAGAGTACAAAAATGAGGATAAAATTGGCCCAAATGTTAAATTCGAAAATGAAGAATAGGTAGAATACGACAGCATTCCACATAACAGGAAAACCTACAAAGTGCATATCCTCGGAAACCATGCCTTGTTTGCCGTAGTAAATGGCAGAGGTTAGGAGCATAGCGGCTGCACAAGGCAAACGCATCCATTCGAGGATCATATTTTCGGCATAGAAGGCTTCGTATAGAAACAGGGCGGGTATGATAGCATAGGTGGCAAAATCAATGACATAATCGACCATTTTACCATCAAAGTTAGGTAGTATTGCTTTTACTTTGAATAAACGCGCAAAGGTGCCATCTATTCCATCAATAACGAGGCAAGCAACTAACCAAAACATGGCTTCGCGCCAATTGGCTTGGGTAATCGCTATAATTGACATAAATCCTGCGACAATGCCTGAAGCGGTAAATAAGTGTACACTCCAAGCAAGGATGATTTCTCGAATACTATATTTCGGCTTTGGATTCCTGGGTATTGCTTTACCAGCCATAAATCTGTTTTTTGATAGTAGATAGGTTAACTAAATTAACAAAACTAGACACAAAATAAAAATTATACAAGTTGAGAGGCGGGACATTGCTTTTGAGTGAGTCGTGAAACGATCATAATGGTGATCAAACCTGAGACCATTGCGAGCGTTTTGGAGGGAAATAAAACCACTCCTGCATCATCTACCATTGGGTAAGGAATGAGTTGTGGTATTCCTAATATCGAATCTCCTCCTCCAATACGTAGTATTAAAGACACCAAGAAGCCTGCCACTGCTCCATAATAATTGGCTTTTTTGTCGAAAAGTGCTGTTACGAGCTGTGGAAATAGGATAACGTATACGAAATCGCTACATAAAAACCAGAGTGCGTATACACTTTTAATTTGTAGTGCTAGTAAGGTGGTGGCTATTCCAATAATCCATATACATCGGCGAATGACCTTGGCTAAACCTTCGGTACTAACTTCTGGCTTTACGAGGGGCCGATAGACATTCCAACTTGCCATTGAAGAGGCAGATAAGATGGATGAATCGACGGATGACATAACGGCTGCAGCAATAAGGGATAGTACCTTTTCATGGGTTTTGAAATAACATAGGCACTGAAGTTAGTATACTCCAGTGCCTATTTTCATATAAATTGAGTCATTACAGATGCTCTACATTCCTTGATAAAATTCAATGAGACTTTCATCTATTTCATTGGATTTGATATGGTCAAGCACTTCATTTAACTCGCTGATTCTCATATCTATTTCCTGCAATTCATTAGTATTTGTACTAGCAAGTTCTGTATTTAAGCTGAGTTTTTTCTTGCGGCTGTTATACGAATCGCGCAACATCCCAATTGATTTGGTGGCATTGAGTCGTAACCAACGATTATTACTTTCTAAAGCAAGGCGTTCTAGGGTTTCTAATCCTCTTTTTTCTACTTTTGGATTATCTAGTCGTTGCATGTATTCGACATAATTTTCCATGATAGAGTATTGTGAGAAGCGGCTTTGTGTTCCTAGTTGCTCTTCAAAAAAGGATTGATGTTTAGTCGTTCCAAGTTCTGCATAAATTTGAGCAATTCGATTAATCAAAGTAGGATTTTTCTCCTCATCTAATTGCCCTGCTGCTTTCAATGTTGCTGCATCATCTAAGTCTGACAAGCCTAATAAAGATATATTCTTGACCAAGAATGATGGATCTTGAATTCCTTTTTCAAAGATTGGGAGGAAGGCTTTATTACGCATTCCTCGAAGCTTTGTAACTGCCATTGCTCTTACCTGTGACTTTCTGTCCTTTTTTGCAATATCTTTCAACAGCACAATTGCTTCTTCTTTCGTCGTTTCATTATCCAATCGAATCATACTAATAGCTTCTCGGCGTATAATCCAAGAAGAGTCGCGCATGGCTTCTAATAATACTTTTTGCACCTCTACATCTTCTTGCATTTTGTACAAACTGAGAATCGATTCATATCGATCTAAAAACAAAGGAGCTAAGCGATACTGATTGATAAATGCTGCTACCGATTTATTATCTTTTTTACGACATAAGACCATTTTATCAGCATCAACGTTGACTAACTTAGGTTCTTGGGACGCTGCAAAAACAAAGGTACTAACGGTATCTTCTAAAACAATATGGTGTCTTTCTTTTTTACCATTTGCATGATAAATATCGACTGCCATTGGTAAGCGATATAAGGTATTTCCTTTTTCAGTTTGTTTTTGATAAGCAGATACGCGAATACTATTTTTCACTTTATTGAAATCATAATCAATGACTAACTCAGGGTGACCTGGAACCATAAACCATTGATTAAAGAACCAATTGAGGTCTTCTCCACAAGTTTCTTCAAACGCTAAACGTAAATCATGTATTTCTGCGGAATTATATTCTCGATCATTGAGGTAGTTGGTTAAGGCTACAAAGAAAGCATCATCGCCAATATAGTTACGTAGCATGTGTAGTACGCGTCCTCCTTTTTGGTAGGAGTGTCTATCAAACATCTCATCTTTATCTCTATAATGAAAACGGATAATCGGTTCTTGTTTGTAGTTGGCCTCTCCTAAATAAGCGGTAAGGTCTTTACTGAGGTGGTAATCTGCTTCGTCTCGTCCATATTTATGAGCAATCCAGAGGTATTCGCTATAAGTGGCAAAAGACTCATTTAGAGCTAGGTTTGCCCATGATTCACAGGTAACTAAATCTCCAAACCAGTGATGTGCTAATTCGTGTGCAATAATATCTTCATTATCATCATCTAGTAGTTCTGCATCTGTCATATGCATATCTTCATAGAAAATAGACGCTGACGTGTTTTCCATCGCACCTGCTACAAAATCGCGTACAACGATTTGTGAGTATTTTTCCCAGGGATAGTCGTAATTAAATAAGTTGGAAAAGTACTCTAGCATTTCAGGAGTATTCCCAAAAATAGACCTGGCATATGGTTCATACTCCTTTTCCACATAATAGTTAACTTCTATATCTCTCCACTTATCTTTAACTACTGCAAACTCTCCTACTGCCATCATGAACAAATATGGAGCATGTCCTTTTTCCTGTTTCCAATAATCGGTATGAGTACCATTATTATTATTGGTTGTTTTGATAAATTTACCATTTGAGAGTGATATATATTTATCATCTATTGTGATAGCTATTTCTTGTGTGGTTCTTTCATTGGGACTATCTATAGTTGGAAACCAACAAGAGGAAGCTTCCATTTCTCCTTGCGTCCACAATTGTGTTGGTTTTAGTGGATTTTCATCTAAAGGATCAATAAAGAATAGTCCGATATTATCTTCTGTAATTTCAGGAAATTTATCTCTAATTTCATTAGGCTTCGCCGTGTATTTGATGAATATCTCAAACTGTTCTTCTCTCGAATAGATGCGATCTAATTGGATTGTCATTTTTAGATCATCATAGGTATATTCTAGTTCTTCCCGTTTCTTATCTTTAATGAGTGCTACTTGGTGAATATCAAATCCTTTGGCATCTAGTACAAGTGTATTCGTACTATAAAAGAATGGTCTTAATAACAAATTGGCTTCTCCTAATACATATTGTTTATTCCAATCAAAACTAACTGCGAGGCTAGTATGTATTAGGTCGTGTTCTCTTTTCTTTGAATGTCGATATTCTTTTTCTTTGTCATCACCTTTATGATCATGTGTAAAAACAGGCAAATGATATTCTGCTACAGCAGACACCTCTGTCACTTCTGTCTCTGTTGAAGGAACGGGTTTAATCCCATTATTTTCTCCCTTCTGTACCGACTTGGTTCCAGAACAAGAACTTAATATAAACAATGCCCAAAAGGCAATATGGAATACGTTTAATTTATACATACGTTATTAGAAAATAGTGCAGACAAACTGTCTACTATTCAACATCAATCACTTCTAGTTTAAAAACCAATACGGAATTGGCAGGAATCAATCCATTTCCAAGCTCTTTATCTTTATATGCTAATGCAGATGGGATAAAAAGCCAACCCATTCCCCCCTTCTTTATAAGTGGGATACCTTCTTGCCAACCTTCAATTAACCCCTTTAAGGAAAATGTATTGGGTTTGCCACGATCATAGGAAGAATCAAATTTTTTGCCATTTAAAAGTGTACCTTCATAATGGACTGTTACTTTTGCATCAGCAGGAATTTCTTCTGTTCCCTCTCTTTCAATAATATACTGTAATCCTGAAGGGGTTGTTTGGGCGACTAATTGGTTTCTTTTCAGGTGCGACATTATTAACAAGCGATCTCTATTAGCTTGTTCAGGAGTTGTACTAGGTTTCGATATTTTAACTGTTATTGGTTCTTCTTTGGCTGCCGTCTCCTTGGTTGTTGTTTCCACCTCTTTCGTTGTTTCGGCTATATCGTCTTTGGTTGTTTTCTTAAAAACACTACATCCTGCCAATAATATTAAACAACTGGCAGCCATTAAGATCGTTTTTTTCATTTATAGAAGTTATAAAGGTTAGTTTAGGAAGTGGGTAAATAAGAATTAGATAGATGGAAACGGCTATTTGTCAATTGCAAGGACTTCAATGTCAAATAAAAGAACTGAATTTGGAGGTATTTTATTACCCATATTCATTTTACCATAAGCTAATTTAGATGGAACGAGTAATTTTCCTGCACCTCCTACCTTTAGCAAAGGTAATCCTTCTTGCCAACCTTTGATCACATTATTCAAGGAAATAGACAGTGCCTCTCCTCGTTCATAAGAAGAATCAAATACCTGTCCATTCAATAATTGTCCTTTATAGTCAACTTTTACTGTAGCACCCAACGGTATTTCTTTTAGCCCTTCTTGTTGGATGATATAGTATAAGCCTGATGTAGTTGATTCTGCTTGCAGATTATTTTCTTGCAAATATTTTTCTATCAGCTTTTGATCTGTTAAAGCTTGATCATCTTTTGCAGCAACTAATCCTTTATAATTCTCTGATTGTCTTGGCTTTTCTTGAATATTTGTTGTACAGGCTATACAAAGAGAGCTTATGATTAGCAATATGCTGTATAATTTTCTCATGGCAAGGCTTCAAAGTTGAATTGAAAAAATTTATTACTCATTGAAAAACAGCCCAGTACAAGACCTTGCCTGTTATATGGCATTTTGTAAGTACTTTCTTATTTAAGAAAATATTATTGAGCAGTTTATTTATACAAATTTTTAGCCATATTGCTTTATGCAAACTGAACAAACAAAAATAAAAAATAATTAGGCAAGTAAGGAAGGATGTAAGAATAATTAACACTACAATTTTATTGATCTCTTTACTTTATTTCAATAGAATTGGCAAATGATTTAAACTTTTGGACATAAAATTATTCCATTATAACAGACAGCAACGAATAATTAAAAAGCTGTTAACAAAAAATAAAATAGAGTTTTGGGTGAATAATTATGAAGCTCCGTTGTGTGTTTACACCAGCGGGGCTTTTGTTTTTTTATCAGTTAAAAAAAGAAAGCGGATAGACTCAAAAGTCTATCCGCTTTTGTAAGTACCTAAGCATAGGTACTTATTTCAAAAAAACATTTTTAGTATTAAAGTAGCTATTATTAATACTGTAATCCTAATGCATCAAGTGTATCTTTGTTTAGCCCACCAATTGGCAAACTATTATCTTGCTGAAATTTCTCTAAAGCAGCATTTGTTTTACTACCAATTACTCCATCAATAGGTCCAGGATTATATCCTTTATCTAAAAGTGTTTGTTGTAATTGAGTAATGGTATAAGTAAATTTTTCAACAACAGCTGGTGTACTAGCTCTATTAGGTTCACACAACACTTCTTTCCATTCCATATACTTTCCAGAATCTGCAATAATTTTCTTAGGTATAGATTTATATTCAGCAGGAATAGGAATTTCCTTTGTTTCGGCTGGTCTTGTAATTACTGTTTTAGTAATTGTTCTATATTCAGCAGGAATTGCGATTTCATCCACTCTAGCAGGTGTTTTCAATACTCTTTTTGAAACCGTTCTGTATTCAGCAGGAACTTCGGTAACTTCAGTTCGTCCTGGTTCTACTAAGACTTGTTTGCTAACAGTTTCATATTTTGCAGGTACTTCTTCCCAACACATGATATAGCAATCTTCAGGATTGACAGCAGTACAACCTGCATACCGTATTTTTCGTACCCATTCTCCATATCCTTCGGATACTAATTTTTGCTCAGTAGTACTCTCGTAGCGCGGAGGAATATCTCGTGTTCTAGTAGTCGCTTCTTTTACTAAAATTTGCTCTGTAACTGTTTCATATTCGGCAGGTACTGGAACCAATCTAGTAGATGCTTCTTTTACCAATACTTCTTCTGTTACAGTTCCATATTCAGCAGGAATAATTTCCAATTTCACCCCTTCTTCTTTTACCTTCACTGTTGTTTCACTCATTACTACACAATCTGGAATCTTACACTTAGCGTAGCATTTTCCAGGCTCTCCTGGTTGAGGAGGCAAATCATCAAATGGTAAAGGACTGCTTGGGTTTTGTGCAAAGGTTGTAGTTACTATAATAGTACACAAAATAGTCAAAATAGATTTGAGAGCGTCTTTCATCATGGGATATGTATTTTAAAAAAGTATTTAGAAAAGATTAAAATAGTTTTCGTTCTTCTTATTTAGTTTGACATATATAACACATGGAAGCACAACACCTCCACACAATGTTCACTAAAAGTACGTAAAATTAAGTGAGTATAGGCAAATTTAATAAAAAAATAGGATAATTAGTATTGTTCTTCTATAACCAAGCTTTTATAAAAACATATTACTCTTCTAAATCATCCTCGTCTAAAATTGCATTTTCGAGAATTATTTTGCGATACCGTTTCAAACGTCTTTTTTTAATCGCTTCTTTACTCACTACATTATAAATAAAAGAGGCAGGATTTAATACCGTTGGAGCTGGGGGGATAGGAGGACCTTCTCGTTGGGGTAGGCCTGGTATTATCATTCGACGTTGATCTACTTCTGTTGGAACATCTAATAACAAGAATTCTTCTTTAAAATTATCTTCTGCTGGCCAAGGAAAGATTTCTACCTCATTGAGTGACAAGGTATCTCTATGTAACTGTACAGCAAGGTAATAGGTATCAATCGTATCTGTTTGTGGTATTTCGATAAATTGATTTAAATACCCAATATGTGTAATCGTTAAAAATTGATCTCCATTTACAGAAATATTAAACATCCCCTCTTTTCCAGTTGTAATACCTTGTCCATCTTTTCGCAATACATGTACATTGTCAACAGACTGGCCTGTTTTTGCATCTAAAATAATCCCTTCTATTTGCTTGACAGGTATAGCTTGCCCATTCGTTATTGTTATAACTCCCCCCCAAATCATTAGTGTAAATAGGAAATATCTCATACTTTCCTAACGTATTCACTTGTATAATCGTTGCTATTGAAGGCTTGACTACACCAATCTATTTTGGGGATTCCCATTTATAAACGATTGGATATTCTGTTCCAAAATTTGCATCATCCGCATTCGAGATTCTTGAGTTGCCCATGCATTGTGAGGTGTAATGATACAATTAGGTGCTCCTAGTAATACATTCCCATTTGTAGGCGGTTCTTCTGATAAGACATCTAGTGCTGCACCAGCAATGGTGCCATTCATGAGTGCATTAAATAAATCATCTTCCTGTATGAGTCCTCCCCTACTGGTATTGATGAGGTAGGCTGTTTTTTTCATTTTAGCAAGTAAGTCTGCATTAACAAACGCTTCATTATTGGCATTCAAAGGGAGGTGTAAGCTTATTACATCACTGTTTGCGAATAACGCTTCTAATGACATGACTTGTACATCGAAGGTAGCTTCATCGACAGGATGGCGGTGATGTACGAGTACGTTCATCCCAAATGCTTGGGCAATTTTAGCTACATATTTCCCAATTCTTCCAAAGCCTACAATTCCCATTTTTTTATTGGCTAACTCCATCATGGGGTAATTCCAAAAGCAAAAGTCTTTACTTCTGGCCCATTGTCCTCCTAATACTGCTTGGTGATGCTCTTTTACCCGATTGGTGATCGCTAATAATAAAGCAAAGGTGTGCTGTGCCACTGAATAGGTCCCATATCCTTGTATATTACTTACTACGATGCCTCTTTCTTTGGCATAAGCTAGATCAACATTATTATATCCTGTGGCAGTAATGCCTATATATTGCAATTCGGGAAGCTGTGCCAAGACTTCTTTCGTTAAAAGCACCTTATTGGGAAGTATGATGTGCGCGCCTTGACAGCGTTCTACTAGCAAAGTGGGATGGGTTTGCTCGTAGATATAGGTTTCTCCAAATCGTTGGATGGGAGTCCAGTGAAGGTCGCCAGGATTGAGTGTGCTGGCATCAGGGATGACTATTTTTAAGGACATAGGGATTGGGTGATTGGGTGATTGGGTGATTGGGTGATTGGGTGATTGGGTGATTGG
>JAHDHP010000372.1 GCA_020631245.1 Bacteroidota bacterium
TGCTGGCACTTGGGCTGGTTGTTACAATAAATAACAATATAGCGTATGCCCAAGATGAAGATGCTGCAGCTACCGAAGAAGTAGCTGACTCTGTAGATGCTGCTGCGGATTCAACAGCCGCCGCCGCTGCTGTGCCAGAGCCTGTTGCGCCACCGCCAGAACCTGAAGAAGAAACCAAAGAGCCACAAAAAATTCGCGAAATACTCAAAAAGCAATTTATTGAAGGTGATTGGCGATTTATGGGAATCGTACTTTTGTGTTTGATTTTAGGACTTGCTGTTTGTGTTGAGCGTATTATTTCGCTTAACCTAGCTACTACTAATACGAGCAAACTGTTACGTAACGTTGAAAATGCCCTCCAAGATGGCGATTTAGATCGTGCAAAGGAAGTAGCAAGATCTACACGTGGACCTGTTGCAAGTGTATTCTACCAAGGCTTGGATAGATCTGACGAAGGAATTGATGTGGTTGAAAGATCAATCGTTTCCTATGGTTCTGTTCAAATGGGTCGTTTGAACCGTGGATTGGTTTGGATCGCTCTATTTATCGCTCTTGCGCCAATGCTTGGTTTCATGGGTACAGTAATCGGTATGATTGGTGCATTTGATGACATCGCAAAAGCGGGTGATATTTCTCCTGCAATTGTAGCAGATGGTATTAAAGTGGCACTTCTTACTACTGTATTCGGTCTTATTGTAGCGATTATCTTACAGATTTTCTATAACTACATTCTAGCGAAAGTAGATAGTATCGTAAACAATATGGAAGATGCTTCTATTTCTTTAGTAGACCTTATTAATAAATATAAAGTAGGTCGTCGTTAATAGTCGGTTTATCCAACTTATATTTCTTTTTCTTAATTCAATAATTAGCTATAAATATGCTTAATTTATTAATGAAACTGGAACCTAGTTGTGTGGATAGACTACTAGAAGGTGGTTGTGAGGGAAGCTCATTATGTGCTTACCTTACATGTTGGGGAATTGATGGTGCTGGTGTACTAGTGGGTATACTTGCCGTTCTAATCCTACTTTTCTTAGTGGTTTACTTATTCGCAGACTTAGCATACAGTCCAGGAGGCACTATCAAAAGAATTTTGCCTGGTCTACTATTAGCAGGACTAGCAGCAGTTATCTATTTTGTGTTTTCCGATGGAACCATTCCAGATACGTTAACCAAAGTTACTAGCGACTTTGGTGTCACCTCAGGGGTGATGAAATTTATAAATGCTGGATTTCTAATGACCGCCATATTGATCGGTATAGCATTCGTTTCGTGGGTATTGCTTGAATTGTTTAATTTAGTAAAGTAAACTGAATATCTTATGGCACGGAAACTACCAGAGATTAACGCCAGTTCAATGGCTGATATCGCTTTCCTTCTGTTGATCTTTTTCCTCGTAACTACTACGATGGATATCGATAAGGGGCTTCCCGTTAACCTTCCTCCTTTGGATGAAAGTAATGAGCCGCCTCCACCAACCAACATTAATAAGCGAAATACCTTGAACATCTTAATTAATTCACAAGATCAACTTCTTGTGAAAGGCGAACCGTTAGAAGTAAGAGAATTACGAGAGCTTACTAAGAGACATGTGGGTAATTATGGAGCTGATCCTAATTTCTCAGTGAGTCCTAAAAAAGCAGTAGTTTCTCTAAAAAATCACCGCGGTACAAGGTATGAAACCTATATTACCGTTCAGAACGAATTACGTGCTGCTTATAACGAACTAAGAGACGAATACTCCGAACGTTATTTTGGACGTACATTTGATAAATTGCCAGATGCACATAAAAGTGTTGTCAGGGCTGAATATCCATTGAAGATTTCTGAAGCTGAACCAGATAAAACTGGATCAGGGGCTGAATAGCTAATTCAATGTGAGATTACACTAAATATATTTGCTGAAGTATGAGACTGTCTGGATTTTAAAATTGGGACAAAAAAGATATCTTTCTAAGCCTGATGGTCAAATCAAGACAGCCTCTAACTAAATATGAAGGTATAGCATTCATTTTATTGGGTATAGCTTTTTTATAGCACTTTAAATTGAATGTCATATGGCTAAACAAAAATCATCTGCAATTAATGCCAGTTCTATGGCTGATATTGCTTTCTTATTGTTGATTTTTTTCCTCGTAACTACCACGATGGATATTGACAAAGGATTAGCTGTTAATCTTCCTCCATTGGATGAACATCAGACACCCCGTGGATTAGACATTTCTGTTTTTCTATTTTAAATTTAATAAGTATGCCTGCAATACGTAAGAAAGAAGAAAAAGAGTTGCCAGCGGTCTCCACGGCTTCTTTACCAGATATTATCTTTATCTTACTGTTCTTCTTTATGGTGACAACCGTCATGAGAGATACCTCCGTGAAAGTTGATATTAAGCCCGTAAAAGGAACAGAGTTACAGAAACTGGAGAAGAAATCACTTGTACACTATATTTATGTTGGCCCGCCAATACCTAAATATCGTGCAAAGTATGGCACTGCACCACAGATTCAATTGAATGATGTATTTGCGCACCCAAGCCAAATTAGAAACTTTATCAGTAATGAAAGAGCGAAAGTACCTGAAAAGCATATTCCTGCTTTAACTACTTCGCTTCGTGTAGATAAAGATGTAAGGATGGGTACCATCACTGATGTGAAGCAAGAGCTTCGCAAAACAAATCAACTGAAAATTAGTTACTCTGCCGTGCCACGTCAGGAAGACCTGTAAACAAATGGTAACTTGTTAAAAGAAGCCTCAATCTCCTCCATATCTATGGGTTGATTGAGGCTTTTTTTTAGTTTAAATAACTAATAAATAACGAATGGACTTTACACGACTTTTTGATATTCTTCCTTATCAGGCGACAAAATACGCGCAGGAAAAAGCAGTATCTGTCAAATTGAAAGATGGTACTTGGAAGCATTATTCGAGTGAGCAATTACAAACACTCATTGATCAAACAAGTCGTGGCTTATTGGCTTTAGGAATTGAGAAAGGAGATAAAGTAGCCTTAATAAGTACGAGCAATCTTCCTCAATGGAATATCCTAGACATGGCGATTATGCAAATTGGAGCCGTGAATATTCCTATTTATCCTACCATCAGCGAAGCTGATTACGCGTTTATTTTTGAACATGCGGAAATAAAATGTTGCTTTGTCAACACGATTTCCCTCTATCAAAAAATAGAGCGTTTGAAACAAAACTTACCTCGTTTAGAGCATGTGTATACACTCGAATCTTTGGATGAACGACCATTTTGGGAAGAGTTATTAGAGCTTGGTGAATCTGTTGTTCAAGAAAAAGTAGACGAGATTAAAGACTCTATTCATGGTGATGAAATGGCAACGATCATTTACACATCAGGTACCACAGGTACGCCCAAAGGAGTAATGTTATCACACACCAATATTATCAGCAATATCAAGTCTATGTTGCCGATTATTCCTATTGAACATGGAGATCGAATTATTAGCTTTTTACCCCTTTGCCATATCTTTGAACGAACGACTGTTTATCTCTATTTAGTGGTAGGAGCTTCGGTATATTATGCCCATAGTATCGGAACAATACGACAGGATTTTAAAGAAGTAAAGCCTCATTATTTTACCACCGTACCGCGTATCTTAGAAAAGGTTTACGAGCAAATGCAGCGGAAAGGATTGAAACTAAAAGGCATTCGAAGAAAGGTGTTTGATTGGTCCTTGGAACTAGGCAAACAGTATGAATTAGATGTGCATAAAAATGCCTCTTACCAATTCAAATTAGGTATTGCCCGTTTTTTAGTATTCAACCAATTGATTCGCACTTTTGGGGGGGAGCTACGAGGAATTGTATCTGGTGCAGCAGCTTTACAGCCTACCTTAGCTCGTTTATTTACTGCGGCTGGTATTCCTGTCAGAGAAGGGTACGGACTAACAGAAACTTCTCCTGTCTTATCTTTCAATCGTTTTACGCCTGGCGAAACTCGATTGGGCACTGTGGGTATTCCATTACCAGGTGTAGAGGTCAAAATTGCAGAAGATGGCGAAATCATCGCTAGAGGGCCCAATGTGATGCTGGGATACTATAAACGTAATGATTTAACGAAGAAAGTCATTGATGCAGATGGTTGGTTTCATACAGGTGATATTGGTGAGTTTGTTGATCGACGTTTCCTAAAAATTACGGATCGTAAAAAAGAATTGTTTAAAACTTCAGGAGGTAAATATATTGCCCCTCAAGCGATTGAAAACAAGCTCAAAGAATCACCATTTATAGAACAGGTAATGGTGGTGGGAAGTGGGCAGAAATTTGCCGCTGCCTTGATTGTACCCGCCTTTTCCTATCTGCGAGATTTTTTCAAGGATAAAGGAGAGAAACTCCCTTCGGTAAAAGAAATGGTTACTGATAAACGAGTCCTACAACATTACCAACAGTTGATTGCAGACTATAATGAGGATCTGGGAAAGACGGAAACAGTTAAACGATTTAAATTAATCGCAACACCCTGGACTTTGGAGAAGGATGAACTAACACCTACTTTGAAGTTGAAACGAAGAGTGATTAAGGAGCATTATAAGGCGGTGATTGAGGAGGTGTACAATGAGTGA
>JAHDHP010000373.1 GCA_020631245.1 Bacteroidota bacterium
ATACTCCTTTTGTCAATTGTTCTGGAATATCGAGGGTGTATTTTTCTTGTTGGGCAGGAATTTCTTTTCCTATGATTTGTTTTCCAGTGATGTCAAAAAGCTCGATTTGGCTTTTTGTATAGCTTATTTCTGCTAATTCGACGTGTATTAATTGTTGTGTAGGATTGGGATAAATTCGAATGGATGCCGTTGTTGGTTCTTCGTTGATTCCTACTCCGTATTGCATTTCATAAAGTTGTAATCCTCCTCGATAATTGCCAACGATCATGTCCCACTTCCCATCGTCATCAAGGTCGGCAATAGCGGGACTACTATAACTAAATCCGTGACTAGGAATCAGTTGGGTTGTAATTTGATTGAAGGAGCCATCAAGGTTATTACTGATATTATTGTAGAAGAAAAGCTCCCCATTTCCACCTCCTAAGATCAGGTGGTACTCTCCTAATATATCTACTAGTAATGGCACCGAATATCCTAAGTCGCCGATAGCTTGTCGCACATCTACACTTCCCCAAGTTCGGGTGACTTCTTTGGTAAAGATCGGATTGCTGGCATCTCCTTCATTTTCATAATACCAAAGTGAGCCATTGAGATGCCCTACGATAAGGTCGAGATCACCATCTTGGTTTACATCAACTAATTGTGGGGTACAGTCTTGCACCACATCCAATCCTTGCCAAGCTAGACGTGGACTGGCAAAGGTTGCCACTCCGTTTCCATTGGAGGTATTTTCGAAGTAGTGAATATAGCCTTCTTTACTTCCTACGAGCATATCTTGGTCGCCATCGGCGTCGAGATCACCAAAACAGGGACGAAAAGCGACTCGTTCATTGACGGTAATTTTCGCGCTTAAATTTAGATAATCTTCATCAATTAGTTGGAAGGCGGGAGCAGTTGCAGTGCCAATATTTTCGAATAAGTTGAGCCGTGAGGTATGTTGTCCTGTTTCGGTACCCATATAGCCAAAATTGGCAACGATCAAATCTTGTAAATCATCGTTATTATAATCGAAAAATACGGGATGTGCAATTCGGTTTACATCGATCATTTCGTCTTGTAAGAAGCTTTTAGTCATAAATTGGAAATTGGTATTTCCATTGAATTGGGTGTTTTTGTAGCACCACACATTTTGGTAGTGTTCTGATTGTGGGATGGCATTGGGAGCAATGATCAAATCTTTTAGTCCATCGTTATTTACATCTACCATATAACTGGCTAGAAAGATGCGAATATCTGCTGGACGCGAATTAGGGAAGGAACTTTGTAGTTCAGTAGCTATCGCATTTTCATTATTGCCTCCATTGATGACTAAGTTTATTTTTTGAGAGGAAAAGTCACCAATCAATAAATCCATATCGTCATCATTATCTATATCGAATGCGGTGAGGGCAGAGCCTGGATGTACACTGGTTGCTTTTTTTCCTCCTGTTCCTGCACAGCCTGCATCTAGGACAATGGTAGAAGAGAGGTTATCTTCATAAAATTCTCCCCAACAGACGGATGTTCGTTCAAATTCTAAGTGATCACAATTTCCATATCGTTCTACGGATTGATTTTCAAAGTATTCGATCCATACGCCACCGCCTTCGAAGCTAAGAATATCTAAGTCTCCATCGCCATCCATATCTGCAATGGATGGGATGTCTACATTGGCATTATAGATATTGGCATCGGTGATATTAGCATCAGAAAATAGGAGGCGTTCGGCAGCCAGCGAAAATGACCATTGATTGTTTGTTTGGTCTCCTTTGTAGACGGTAAATCCATCAATACCATTGGCGGTAAAAATATCCATGACGCCATCGCAATTATAATCGCGCAATAAGACCCAATCTTTGAGGGTATCGGGAAAGGCTTCTCGATAGGAATCATCGAAGGTATAATCTATTTCGTTGGGGCTTCCTCCGTTGATAAAAGTACTAATGGCAAAGCCACTACGGTCGAATACGAATAGATCGAGGATACCATCATTGTTGAGGTCTATTTCGGAAAATTGTGGGTTATTCATCCCTCCAACCCAGGGAAAATCCATTGGATCACCATTTATATCGTTGACGGGTATATCATACCGTTGGGTAAAGGAAAGTTGTGCATAGACAGTAGAAATATTCACTAATAGAAAAATAATTGTAGCTAAGGTAAATAGGTAATGTTGAATAGTGATTATTATGTTATTTTTCATATCTTAAAGTTCGGTTATTTTGTATGTTTAAAACCTTTTACAATATATGCATTTAAAAACTGTATTTCAGGTATTATTGTTTTTGACCTTCTCCACTTTGGCTGTTTTTGCCCAAGATAGTTTAAATGCTCCTCGTGATGCGATGCCTGTGCATCGTCCGATTAATGTAGAGATTGGCAGTGATGGGGAAGTCATCAATAAATCTACTCCTTCTAATACGAATGCGAAGCCTGTAAAATCCATTCCCAAAAAGGCTACAACTCCTAAAAATAGTGGTAGTACCAGTAGTACTGTGAAGGCTCCAGCGACTATTCCACCTCCTCCAAGTCCAGAAGTAATAGAAGTAAAAGAGCTTAAACCGATTACTTTATTTGATGCCGTGATCGCTTCGGCAGATGAAGGCTATCAATTGCAGATAAAAGCACTTGATGAACAATCGGGCAGTGTGGATGAGGCAGTCAATGGGAAGTATGTATTTGCGGTTGGTAAAGATAGCAAAGATAGCCTTGCTTTTAGTGCTGGCGTGGCGACAAAGTCATTAGATGCCTTACCTTCCTCGCTATATATCAAGCACTTAGCAAAAGATAACAAAGCTCCTCCAAAGTTTTTGAGTTTTTCGGAAGCTCCTGAAACAGGGGTACAGAAAAGTAAAATTCCACTTTGGTTGTCTATTTTACCTCCTCTCGTTGCCATTATTATGGCCTTGATTTTCAAGGAGGTGCTGATCTCCTTATTTGTCGGTATTTGGGTAGGTGCTTTTATTTTGGCAGGTTCGAGTTTACGCGGTTTAGGTAGTAGTTTTTTCGAAGTATTAGAAAAGTACATCATCAATGCGCTATCAGATACGGATCATTTATCGGTCATTGTTTTTTCGATGTTGATTGGAGGGATGGTGTCTATTATTTCGAAGAATGGCGGCATGGCTGGTGTGGTAGAAGGGTTATCTCGTTTTGCAAAATCGGCAAAGAGTTCGCAGTTAGTCACTTGGTTTCTAGGGATTGCCATTTTCTTTGATGATTATGCCAATACACTGATTGTAGGAAGTACGGCTCGCTCCTTGACAGATCGGTATCGGGTATCTCGCGAAAAGTTGGCTTATATTGTGGATAGCACGGCTGCTCCTGTGGCTGCAGTGGCGTTGATTACGACTTGGATTGGTGCAGAGTTGGGATATATTAGTGATGCGGCTGCGGCTATTGGTATTGAAGAAAGTGCTTATTCTATATTCTTGAATTCGCTCACCTATTCGTTTTATCCGTTCTATGCCTTATTGTTTATTTTATTATTGGTATTGTTGAAGCGCGATTATGGGCCAATGTTAAAGGCGGAGTTGCGTGCGCGTGAAAAAGGTAAGTTGTTTAATGTATCGAGTGAAACTGATAGTAGTGAGTTGGAATTGGATGAATTAGAACCCATTAAGGGGGTGCCATTGCGGGCTTACAATGCCATTATTCCAGTAGCAACGGTGATTATTACGACGATTATAGGCTTGGTGTACACGGGATATAGTGCAGATGATTGGAGTGCGGAGGAGGGATTTTTCACGAATCTTTCGACGGTGATTGGAAACTCTAATTCTTATGCGGCTTTGCTTTGGAGTTCTTTGCTAGGAGTATTGGTGGCCACTTTGCTAAGTGTCGGTGGTCGTATCATGGGCTTAAAGGCTTGTATGGATAGTATGTTGAATGGTTTTAAGACGATGATGCCTGCGATGGTGATTTTGATTTTGGCGTGGTCATTGGCGCAGGTTACGAAAGATTTACATACAGCCGACTTCCTCACTTCTTTGATGGAAGGGCGTTTACAGCCTCGCCTCCTTCCTATGATTACTTTTATATTTGCGGGATTAATTGCTTTTTCTACGGGTTCGAGTTGGAGTACAATGGCTATTTTATATCCTTTGATTTTACCTGCTACTTGGCAGGTGTGCAGTTCGGCAGGTTTAGACCCTGATTTGACAATGGCAATTTTCTATAATGTAACTTCTTGTGTGTTGGCTGGCTCTGTATTTGGCGACCACTGCTCCCCTATTTCGGATACAACGATTTTAAGTTCACTGGCCTCTAGTTGTAATCACCTTGATCATGTTCGCACACAGCTGCCTTATGCCTTGACAGTTGGTTTGGTAAGTATTTTGATGGGTACCTTGAGCATCTATATTTCACTGCCTACTATTGTGCATTTTTTGATTGGAGGGGTTTTATTGTTTGGTATTGTGATGATGTTTGGGAAGCCAGTACCAGATTATGATCGCAAAAAGTGGGATGAGGATTTGATTGTGTAGACGATTAACGATTTTCTGGGCGTACCACCCATAAGTAAAGATGAAAAAAATGCAATAGCATCTGCTATTGCATTTTTTTCATCTTTACTTATGGGTGTCGGGCTATTCGCTTGTAGT
>JAHDHP010000374.1 GCA_020631245.1 Bacteroidota bacterium
CGACTTCTTGATAAGAGTCTCCAAAAAACTCGGAGAGTGCTTGTAAATCTTTGCGATGGGCTACAAAACGAATACGGTCGCCTAATTCAAAAACCGTATCAGGCTTTGCTAACATGTTCACATCTCCTCGTCGAATACGGGTGATGGTGGCATTGTAATTTTCTCCTAAATTGAGGGAGGCAATCGTTTTGCCAACGAGCATGGAATTGGATACGAAGATATGTCGTACATCGAAAATGGAACGGTCATAATAAAAAGAGTCGCTGGCTATTTCTCCAAGATGCTTGACCACCTCCATCACTTCTTGCTCATCGCCTACCACACTAATAATATCCCCTACTTCAAAGGTGGTGTCCCAATGCACTAATGCCCATCTTTTGTTCCGAAAAATACGCCCAAAATTAACATTCCATTGCTGCTCTTTCATGAGGTCGCGCATGGGGATGCCCGAAATAGTGGCATTGGTAATTTTGATGGGTTTACTGCCTAATTTCCCACCTACAGGGTAATCATTACGAAGGCTTTCTTCTTCTTTACGATAGTCGATTTTGAGTAACTTTTCGACGAGTACGATGGCGATAATACCCCCTAAAACGCCCATTGGGTAGGAAAAGGAGTAACCGACCACTGCTTGTTGGGTCAAATCAGAGGATTGTGCAGGATCATAAGTTGTTGTAATATAATCTAAGACACCTGCTAGAGCGGCGGTGTTGGTCGTACTTCCTGAGTAAATGCCTGTGATCATAGCGGCAGAAAAATCAAAGAAGAGCCATAAAATGGAGGCAACAATCCCTGAAAAGATGATGGTTGATAAGGCAAATAAAATGTCTCTTGCTCCGTTTTTGCGGTAGGAGTCGAAAAAGGCAGGGCCTGAACTCAAACCAATGGAGTACACGAAGATGCTTAGTCCTAGTAGAAAAATGATTTCGGGAATTTGTAAACGCGGGTCGATAGCTCCGAAGGCGAGTCCTGTAAATAACACAGAGGCGACACCTAGCGAATTTCCTTTGATAGATACGTTTCCTAGTAAGTAGCCGAGCGAGGCCACAGTAAATAGGAGGACTAAGGGGTAGGTAACTAAAAATTCGATCATGACGGTTTATTTCAATAGGCTGCAAAGGTAATTCTTCTGATATTACCCTACTATTATTTTTTTACCCTTTACTTGCACACTTTTAGCGGCTTTTTTTGTTATTAACTAGTTAGGCTCTTATTTTTACTTTTTTTACGATCCACATCAACATTTTTCGAATGTTTAAAACACTTTGGTCTTTCATACTTTGTATACTTTTTGTACCACTAGCTCTACAAGCTCAAAATTCCCATTCCATGTACTGGGTGGCATTTAAAGATAAGCGAAGTACGCCTTATCGAGTGGATGCCCCTCAACAATATCTCTCTGATAGAGCTATTGAACGTCGAGCAAGGTATAATATCCCCATTACACCACAAGATTTCCCTGTCAATCCCGCCTATATTTATAATCTTTCCAAACTGGTCAACTCGGTTTCGTATACCTCCAAATGGTTAAATGGAGCCGTAGTAGAAATCCAGGATAAAAAGGCGGTAAAGCAGATTCAAAGGATGCCTTATATCAAAAAGGTAGTGCCGATTTCTAAGACTAATAGTAATCGAAAAACAAGCCAAGAAAAGTTTCGGACGAAAAAGATACCCGATGCAGTTAATGATTTTGATGGCTTTTATGGAACAGCAGCCCACCAAATAAAGATGTTAGAGGGTGAAACCTTACATCATGCGGGCTATCGCGGCAAAGGAATGCGCGTGGCTATTATGGATGGGGGTTTTATTAATGTGGATCAATTGGAGGTATTTCGCCGCCTCTTTGAAAATGGGCAAATTTTAGATACACACGATTTTGTGGATGGCGATAAACATGTATATGCTCATGGCACACATGGCACCAATGTATTTAGTATTATGGGTGGTTATATTCCTGGGGTATATGTGGGGGCGGCTCCCGAAGCAGAGTACTTGCTATTTCGGACAGAGAATGGAGCTTCCGAAACACCTTTAGAAGAATTTAATTGGATTGCTGCGATTGAGTATTCTGATAGTGCAGGAGTCGATGTGGTTAATACTTCTTTGGGTTATTCGGTGTATGATGATGAAACAATGAGTTATACCTATAGAGATATGGATGGGGAAACGGCTTATATTACACAAGCAGTAGATATTGCTTCAGGTAAGGGAATGCTTATTGCTACGAGTGCGGGAAATAAAGGAGATTCGAAATGGAATTATATCACAGCTCCTGCCGATGCTGATAGTAGTCTCACGGTTGGTTCTGTCACATCAAGGCGTCGTTTTTCTAGTTTTAGTTCGCATGGACCTACCTTCGATAAGCGGATCAAGCCCAATATTTGTGGACAAGGTACTGCAACTGCTTATGTGAATATGTTTGATAAGCGATCACGCGGAAATGGCACCTCCTACTCTACTCCATTGGTGGCGGGATTAACTGCTTGTCTCTGGCAAGCCAATCGCTCTTTGCCCCCCCAAGCTATAATTCGGGCAATTGAACAATCGGGTAGTAATGCTCAAACTCCCGACGCGGATGTAGGATATGGAATTGCCAACTTTCAAGCAGCTAATGAACTGCTCAATCCGCAATCGGCAAAGATGCTTAGTCAGCATATTACAGGTTTTAGTTTTGAGCATACCATCGACCAACAACTTTTCTATTATGAATCAAAGCAATCGGGAAGTTTGGTAATTGAAGTCAAGGATTTATATGGAAAAGTTGTAGAACGCCAACAACGTAGCGTCGAAAAAGGAGTGGAATATATTTTTACCTTTAAGAAAAACTATCCCGCAGGCTTTTATCATGTATTGGTGTATAACGATAAAGGACTGCGGAATACGGTGGAGATGGTGAATTAAAAGGGTTTACCAAGCTTTTGAGACCTTGCACGCAACGTCTTTACTAGAAATCATTTACACGCGAGCCATAACTCTTATTTACATCTCCTCCATCAATATCTAAAGCACCATTTTGTAAACTCGTACTATTATGTACTTGTAATCGCCAGCGAGGGTTTTGCAATTCACCACGTACATCTGAGTGAATCAACTCGTAGTCATTATCGGCAAAGTTCGGGTTAAAAAATACAAAGGTCATCAATCCTTGATTGGCTGGCACATTGTAATATTGCCAAATTTCATAGGGATATGCACCAGGTTCATTCGTAGCTTCTCTTCGATCATTTGGAGGTCCATATTGCAAAAATACACGTCCGCGATCTGTCTCATACCCCTCATTGATCTTACTACCATACAATTTATCGACAGAGGCGACTACTGTTTGGTAGTCTTCAAAATCCGTTTCTGGATCAGCCGCATTACGCTCTACCCAAAAGTTATACACAAACTGCTGCATGAGTGTTTCATTTCCACTCCCCTGTAAGTTTTTGATATATTGTTTTGCTTTTTTACTAGCAATAGGCCCTAAAGAACCGATGTGGTTTACCAACTCTTCTCCTTTCAAATTAGCAACAAAAGTCTCTCGAATATCTATTTTTTTAATCGCCTCAATATCCAATTCCTCTTTCGGACGATTACAGAAAAAAGACCTGCTTTGTTGCTTCAATAACTCATTCTTTTTGTTTCGCACCTCTACCACCACTTCAAAATTTCCAGAAGGCAATTCCTCAATATTAAACTCTGCCATAAGCACATTTACAGGATTAGCCGATTGCTTTTTAAATTTATGTAATCGCTTAATCAAACGCTCATCTCCTTTTTTACGCACCGAAAAAGTCGCTAAGTATCCTTGATCAGCCCCCAAAACGGCATCGGTTTGATAGATTTCTGCATAAAAAGCGAGTTGGTTACGTTCCGTAGGAAAATAATGTAATACATCGGGAATGAGGTCATAACCACTTTTAGAGTATACATTTTCCTCTTCAGTAGTTTTAAAATCTTCCAAGAGCATAATATCCGAAATGACAATTTCCTCCTTTGGAATGTCCACTTTCATAGCTTGTACAAAAGAGCCTACATTTTCGGCATTATGCACATCTTTAAACAATAGCTCCAGTTCATATTCGCCATTTGGCAAACTCATTCGTTTCAAATCTACCAAATTGAGGCTCATTTTTTCTTCTGGTGTTGCCACCGTTTCACTCACTAATATATACTTATCAAACGCAACAATATCCTCTCCTTGCTTAAACATAAGCGTTACTTCAACCTGTGCCTCCAACAAATTGGAAGCATTCCGCACAAAGGCAAGTTCACTACCTGGTATTAAAAAATACGTTTCCACATAGGGTCCTTCAGTTGGTGAATTAAACACCGCAAAATTGACCAGTGGATTCATAGCTTGTACACTTGTTAGGAGTGTTAAGCAGCTTATAAGCGTGACAAATAGTTTTTTCATTGGCTGATATTTATTTATTGTTATTATCATTCTATTTTTTGGGCGTGCCCCCATTTTTGTTCTTTTCAGGTACTTCCGCCAGCGTCCTCGCTGGTGGCATCTGAAAAAAAACAAAAATGGGGTCGGGCTATCCGCTTGTAGTTGGCTCACAGTCGCTAGTTCAGCATATTCCTAG
>JAHDHP010000375.1 GCA_020631245.1 Bacteroidota bacterium
TCTTTACTTAGTACAAATTATTAAAAAATAACGGTTTTACTTTCATACTCATACGCTTCTCCTGTTGAAAGACGAAGCACAATTCTTGCCTTAAATTTTGTTCCAGAATCAGGGGCATGTTTTAGTTTCAAATACAAGGTCTTACTCCTTATCTTCTCTTCTTGATTATCAATAAGGTAATTATCCAAACTGAGATAACTACTAAAAGGACGGGGCCCGCCTACTGAGATTTCAAATAGCTCATTGATACGAGTATTGGCAGGGTGTGCTGCATCGAAATCATTGAGGGTATATATCGTAATAGATTTTAAACTTTCCTCTTTTGAACCACGCGCTCCATTACTATCACATGAACACGCATAAGCAGTATTAATCAATGAAAAACCTGGTGAATGTGGACATTTCTGACTAACAAAATCAACATCAAACTCCACCCCAAATCCAAAGTATTCGTCAATTGTTACTTTCTCATTGACTCCTGTAGGAAATAGGTTTTCTGTTGCGCCCGTTCTATATTGTGTAAATGTAGCTCCTTTTATGTCAAAGAATGCGCCTTCTAATGGCGGACAATCACAATCAAATGGATCTGGATCTTCACAAAAAGGGAAAAAAGCACTTGTTGTAAAAAGCAGAGTTAACAGTAATTTCTTTATTTTCATTGTGTTGTAATTAGTTTAAATACAAATAACATTTTCAATTATTCTACCCATTCTTATTTAGAGTCAATACTAATTAAGGTACAAAATCACTTCATAAGGTTGCCCTACATTTCGGAAAAACACACAAAAGGAGACAAAAAAAACCTGAGTAACTAAGTTACTCAGGTCAATGCATAGGATATATCAATTAGTTAAATTGTTATAATTTAAATTTCTTCGAAACCAAGTGCTATTAATTTTTCCAAATACTGATCCTCTACTCGTACTCTAACCGTATGAAGTAATTCTCCACAAGGGCAAAAACCAATATGATTTGCGTCTTCTACCTCCAAATATTCAACTGTAATTTCCTCATCTTCTAGCCATTTGGATACTAAATCTATTGTATTATCATTTTCTTCATAAAAACGATATAAATCACCGTCATTCATACAGCCGAATATCTTATATTCCGCGTTATAACGTCCTAATACATGCTGCTCTCTATCACTCCCCTCACCTGCTACTTCTCTAGAAACTTTGACATTCTCTACACTCTTTATGTCAATATTGGCATGGGCAGGTGGTTGATTTAATTCCACTACTTGTACATTACCTCCAGCACCTCCTTTGAACATTGCTGATTCTTCTTGTATAATCTCTTGGTGTACATCTTCTGTACAGGCAGTATATCCTAGTAAAAAACAGATACATACTACATAAATGCTTACTTTTTTCATCGCTGAGAATTTTAAAAATGGTGAATAAAAATAACAGTTATTCAGCTTGTATGGTAGGAAAACGGATAATGCCTGGTGATAGTTGCCTTGATAAAATATTTTTTTATCCAACCTGTTTAAATGCAGAAATACTCATACCAACATAAGGTAAATACATCAAACCGAGTAGCATCATAATTTTTAATAAGAGGCTGATTTGCCCATAATTAGCCATTTCTTTTTTAAACCATAATTGGTAGAGCATGTAAATAAGTGGCACTTGAATGCCAATGAAAGCAATAGCAATGACTCCATAAAATCCTAAAGGAAGTCGAGAAAGTTGGAAACGAAGTATAAACAAAAAGGTAAGAAGAATAAAAATACTGGTGATTATATGAGCTACAGAAATACCAAATCGGATGGGCAGGGTTTTATACCCTCCTTGTAAATCGCCTTTATAATCTTGTAGGTCTTTAATGATTTCACGAATAACCGTCAATAGAAAAGCAAAAAGCCCATAGTATAAAATGTAGCCCCAAATGAAGCTTATTGTCATATCGAATTCAAATGCTCCTGATTTAAAGCTAGTAAGGATGTATTGTGTTAATTTGGTTTCATACAATCCTACCAAAATAACAACCATTGCCGACAAACTGGCTACCAGTAAGTTGCCAATGAGCGGTTTCTTTTTCCAAGAAGCGGAATAGAAGTATAATAATACAATACAGATGAGATGAATATACCCAAGTTGATGCCTACCTACTGTATAGGCGAGGAAAAAACTTAATCCCAAACCTACTAGATTCAAGGCCCCATATAGGCGCATGGCTATTTTCTCGCTTATTTGCCCATTCTCTTTTCCGATATACTGTTTATGTGGTTTGTTGTGCAAATCTACCTCCTGATCTAGTATATCATTTATGACATAGCCTGCTGCTGTGATACACACAGTTGATAGTACTAGTAAAAAGAATTGAAAATGACTAAGTGAGGAAACAGTAGGCTCCAGTATATTCTGTAAACCTTCTGGTGGATTATAAATAGGTAATATGATGAAGTGTCGAATGAAGTACTGGGTAAGAATGACGATGAAGAGGTTGACAGGGCGAAAGAGGAAAAGGAGGTGCGAAGTGCGAGGTGCGAAGTGCGACGAATCACCCATCGAATGGATGGTAGCGTCAGATACTGGTTGTTTATTTTGATCTTTGGGATCATTCATTTTTTATGTTCTTTACATTTACATGTCACCCCATTTATCATTCAATTTTAACACTTTTTCTATCACATCTCTTGCACAACCTTCCCCTCCTTTTATGGGAGATATGTATTGACATAGTGCTTTTATTTCGTGAATAGCATCACTAGGGCAACAAGGCATTCCTACTTGTTGCATAATCTCATAATCAGGAAAGTCATCTCCCATATAAAGTACCTCTTTGGGGTTCCACTGAAAATGCTCTTGTAGTTCCTTCCACACTTCTATCTTTTGTTGAACTCCTGCGTAAATATTAGATCTCGGAATACCTAATCCTTCTAAGCGTTTTAATACCCCTTCTGATTTGCCTCCTGTAATAATAAAGACCTCAAAGCCTTCTTGCATTGCTTTTTTGATCGCGTACCCATCACGCGTGTTCATTTGGCGTAGTAAGGCTCCATTTTCGAGAATGAGGAGATGGCTATTGGTCAACACTCCATCTACATCAAATAAGAGTGTCTTGATCGTTTTAAATTGAGCGAGTGTGTTCATAGGATTGTTTATAGATCATCTTCATGACTTTCGCGCCACTCATATACCCAAGCGGCTTGAATTTGTTCAAGATGTCCTTCTGAACAGTCCTCGCGCTTTCCTTCGAAAGTATCTATTTCGAGTATCCAGTCTAGGAGCGCGGTAAAACGAATACGGTATATTTTCCCCTCATTGAAGGTAGGTCCAAATCGCTCGTATAGCTTGATGGCTATATCTTCGTGGTCGGGCCAATTTATTGGTAAGTCAAATGACATAATTATATTTATTTTTTAGGTAGTTCATGCGAAGATACATGAACAGGCAAATGGATTAGTTTTCTGGGTAGTTCATGCGAAGACGCATGAACGGGCTTAGAGACTGTCCTAATGTTCGTGTCCGATAATATCACTTTGATCGGGTATGGTCAATTCAATTTCTCCTTCTTCTTCTAGAATGACGCACTGACAAGACAGTCGCGATTCAAGCGTAGGTTGACGGGCACGGTCAATATAGTCTTCTTCTTTGTCGCTTATTTCTTCGACCAATTCTTCTCCTTTATGAAGATAAATATGACAGGTGGTACAAGCGCAGACTCCTCCACAGTTATGATTGAGGTGAATATCTTTTACCAATAGTGCCTCAAGAATTGAATGCCCTTCTTCAGCATCAATTTCTATGGTATCACCTACTGGTTGGTCTTTCCACTTTTCGGGTTTCTCGGCTTCATTTTCGAAGCGGACAGTTATTTTAGGCATGGATATGATTTTGTGCGACGTGCGTGAGGGATAGTAGTGGTAGCTTAGTGAAATAGCCGCTTTTGTGAAGCAAAACCTAGCAGGGCTGACAGCGGAAGACACTGCTAGGTATATGCTGAACTAGCGGGTATGAACTAACTACAAACGGATAGCCCGCCCCCCTTTTGCTTTTCAGATGCCACCAGCGAGGATGCTGGCGGGAGCATCTGAAAAGCAAAAAGGGGGGCACGCCCAAATGATTCATTTTGGTGGCGCAAAGATAGTGATTTTACTTGCTTTTTCGCATATCTTGAATGCTATTCGAAAGCTGTTTATATAGCTCTTGATAATGCGGGTTTTCATCTAGTAATCCGAGGTGTCGTTTTATGGTTTTTTCGTCTCCTCGAATGGCTGGGCCCGTTTGAATATCTCTAGGATCGAACTGCTGCACTTTGGCTAATGTTTCTTGCATTAATGGTCGTAAAATATCAAAAGGGACGTCTTTGATTTCACAAATATCGTTGGCAACTCCCAATAGATGATTGGTGAAATTATTGGTAAAAATAGCTGCTACATGTAAGGCTTCTCGCTGTTTATCTGTAATTCGATACACCTTATTGGTCAGTGTTTTAGCTACTGTTTCGAGATACTGTAAGTCTTTTTTATGATGACTATGCACGCACAGTGGCAACGTCGTAAAGTCTAACAGTTTAGTGCGGGTAAAGGTTTGAAGGGGATAGAATATTCCGTA
>JAHDHP010000019.1:0-16759 GCA_020631245.1 Bacteroidota bacterium
TTTTTACTTTTGGTAACGACTTTTTGTTGGGCACCAATTTGTGTTTTCATTACATCTTGTTCCTTCACATTTTCCTCAATATTATGCTCATTTTCGACGATCATTTTCTTTGCCTTTTCGATTGCATCTTCATAGTTGCCTTTTTGGCGTTGTAGTTTTTTGAGTACCCCTTCTAATTCGTTGAGGCGTTTTTTCTCTGCTTGCCATTCTGCTTCGCGTTTTTCTTTTTCGAAGATCAGAGCGAAGTCATTCATCATGTTTTGGATTTCTTTGGCTTTGTCTGGGTGATCATCGGCATTGATGGTTCCGTCGGCTTCTGTGGCAAAAGAGGCAAAGAGTTCAACACCATCCCCTATGAGTGTTAGTTGACTGCTTACATCGACAGGGTCGGCAGTGATGGTTCCTAATTTAGCTCCTGTAGTAACTAGTGCAGATGCGTCACCTTCTACTTCTCCTTTGGTTTTTTTCATTGTTTTTTTCCACTGTTTGCTCACATTTTTGAGATCTACTTGTGGAATAAGAATGGCAAAACCTTCCAGATCGCCTTCCGTTTTGCTTTTTACATCAAAGGTAGGGATGACGTATACTTCTTCTTCCTCGACAATTTCTTCGGCTGTTTCTTCGACTGCTTTGACTTTTTTAGCAGCGTCATCTGCTTTTTCTTCAGTGGCTTCGGTTGCCTTTTTAACTTCTTTTTTTGCTTTATTTTTTCCCTTTTTTTGGGCAAAAGTGTCGTTGTTTCCTATTAGGATACAAAGAACTACTAAGAGGAGGATATTTAGCTTTTTCATAAACATGCTTTTGTTTTGTTAGAAATAAAAAACTAGTTATTACTCAAAAATACTTAATGAATATTATCAAGTATAACATTCTGCGAACTAATTTTGTATTTTTTGTTGAAATGTTCCTTAAAAAATGGTGAACATATGAATGAGTGTGTGTGTTAGATCGCAAATATGCTATTATGTGTAAAGTTATGTTATTGATTTTTTTGCAGCGTGATAAAAGTCTTTTTGAACGATATTGGGATATTTTTACCCATTCACTTTTTCAGGTGATGTTGGTTGTTGCTGTAATTGTTGTGTACTTTTTTTATAAGTATTATGTGGTACAGGATACGCGTTATACGGAGGAGGAAGAGTATATGAAGGGACAGTTGGAGTATTATGGCTTGCGCTATGTATCGTCGTCTATGGAGTCGAACGGTGGACCTTTTGACGAGTTGGATCAGTCGAGTGATATTTTTGATCCTGTCAAAAGGAATTATGCGTATCATCGGGTACAAGCTGAGACGAATGTAGGCAAAGCTGTTGAGTTGTGGGCAAAGCTTGAGTATTCTGCTTCTCAGTTGTCGGCAGTTACTTGGTTGCCCAAGCTGGAAACATATGAGGCAAGGGTGAATAGTTAATCGACCATTCCTTGTACATTCTCGTTTTCTAAGTCTTTATTTTTGTATTCAATTTCTTGTACGGAGAAATTTTGTCCTTTGAGGAAGCTGGCGGGGTATTCGGCTTCTCCATAGTTTTTAATGGCTAGTTGGGGGAGTTTTAAATCTAGGTAGCGTTCTATTTCTCGGACAGTGACGCTTCCGTCTTTGGGAGCAATATCGGCAGCTCCTTCTAATCCTTCCAAAAATGCTTTGGCAAACACTCCTTTTTTGAATAGTGCTTTATCATAGGTTTTTCTAGAAGTAGATAAAACGTGTACCCCTGCTAGGTGTGCTATTCTTGCTAGTGCTTTTTCCTCGTTTACTTTTTTGAAAAAGTCTGTGTCCCATAGTTTTTCGGGATGGTACATGTCTACTAATACCAATTGTTGTCGTGCGGGGATATTGATGAGTTGCTCGCGAATTTCTTTGTCTGTTATTGCACTTGCTTTTAATTTGTTCATATCAGATTGGTAGCTATCTGCTGATAGGAAGTAAAAGTTTCGTCCTTGAATGCCTCCATACCCTGCATAATATAATACAAATAGGTCTTGTGGGTTGGCTTTTTTGGAAATGTCTTTTAATGCCTTCTGAATATTGGTTTTACTAGCTTCACCATCAAATAAACTAACGACTTCCACATCGTCGAATGCAAGTGCATTTTTCTTTTGAAAAGCTTTGAGTAATGCTTTTGCATCAGATTGGGCATGTGGTATTTTTTGGGCAGTATTGTTGTAAAGACTGATTCCAATACCAAGTACATAGCATTTTGTTTGTTGTATATCTCCTTCGTAATTGATTTGTATTTTATCTTCTTTAGATTCTATTAAATCTCTACTTTGGGCAGTGGCGGTAAAGACATTTTCTCCTTCTAATAAATTGACATAGAAAGAATCAACTATAGTAGCTCCTTTGTTGGGTCGTTGTCGATATTTACGACTTGTTTCTTGGAGTTGTTTGCCATTGTGTTTGACGTGTATGTGGCTAATTCCACCTCCTAAATCACGGGCTTCTACTACTATTTTGGTTTTTCCTTCTTTTGATATACTACCCGATTCGGGACGTATGATGGTGATTTCTGGTGGTGGAGCGATACGTAGTTTAAAGAAGGCAGGTGCTCCTAACTTTTTAACATCTTGTCCAAACCATACTTCTCTTAATAATCGAGGGCGATAGTAACTCATAAAAAACTGGTCGAGTTCGAATACTTCTATGCCTCGTAGGAAGTAAACGTATTTTTTTCCTCCTTCGGAAGATTCGAAGTATCCTCTGGGGGTGGTAACTGCCCAATCGTTGTGTTTGATTGCTACAAGGGTAGCTAAAGGGCTTGCTTTTTCAATGTCCCATATGCGAATAGTCCCATCTTCGCTGCCTGAGAGTGCGTAGTTTTTAAGACGGCTTATCGCAACACCATTTACATTACCTTTGTGTCCTGTTAGTTCGTGAATGACTTTTTCTTCTTCTATATCCCAATAAAATAATTCTTGTTCCGTACTACAACTAATTATTTGTGTCCCATCGTTATTAAATGCAAGGTCGGTGATATTACCTCTATGTCCTTGTAGTGTTTTGTAGAGGGTGGTATCTTCTAGGCTCCATAATTTGATTCGTCGGTCGGCACTACCTGTAATGAGGTATTTGTTATCGGGGCTAAATTTACAGACCCCGACTCCATTAACATGCCCTTCAAATGTATGAATTAACTCCCCTGTTTCAGTGTCCCACCATTTGACTGTTTTGTCGCCGCTTCCTGTAGCTGTCCATTTCCCATCTGAACTGATGGCAGCAGCCATAACAGGGAGAAAATGTCCTTCAAGTGTATGGATTAGTTCGCCTGAAGATAGGTCCCATATTTTTGCTGTTTGGTCATTACTACCTGTAATGGCTCTATACTTTTTAGAATCAATGGCAATTGTGTTTACATCTCCAAGGTGTCCACTGAGTGTGTGTTGTAATTGTCCTGTATTAACATCCCATATTTTTGCTAGATCGTCTCGGGAAGCTGTACCCATAAATTGGTTATGTTCACCAATAGCTACATCGGTAATTACGTCTTCATGTCCTTCTAAAGAGGCTTTGAGTTTTCCTGCTTCAATGTCCCATAATTTGGCGGTTTGGTCAGTACTTCCTGTCAGTAGCCATTTATCGTCTTGACTGAGTGTAAGACTAGATACTTTAGCGTCTAAACCTTCAAGTGAGTAGATTTGCTTTCCTGATTTTAATTCCCAAAGTTTGGTTGTATTATCTTCACTTCCTGTGAGAATTACTCTTCCATCATTACTAAAGGCGACTGCTGTAATTCCTTCTTCATGTCCTCGAATTGTATAGATTAGTTCTCCTGTTTCTGCATTCCAAAGATGTGCTGTTTTGTCCCAACTTCCAGTTAATAAGTGCTTTTTATCTTGGCTGATAGCTACCGAGCTAATAGCACCTCGGTGTTTTTTTAATTCGAAGATGGGTGTTTCCTCTTCTGTATTCCAAAGTATCGCTTTATTGTCCCAGCCACCACTCAATAGCCATTCTCCATCATTACTAATGGCAACAGCCGTAATAATCCTTTTGTGTCCATTCTTAAGGTCATAAAGCAGTTCTCCTGTTTCTGCATTCCATACTTTAGCAGTTTTATCTTCACTACCAGTACCCACTAGTTTCCCATCATTACTTAGAGAGACAGAAGTAATGCCACTGGTATGTCCTTTGAAAGTTCTAATTGCTTTTCCTGTTTCGGTATCCCATAGTTTGGCTTTACGATCAAGGCTACCTGTGAGTGCTCTAGAGCCATCTCCATTGATTGCAACAGTGGTAATAAATGAACGATGTCCTTTGAGCGTGTGTAAGACTTCCCCTTTATTTGTATCCCACAATTTTGCTGTATTATCTTCGCTACCTGTAAGAACAAAGTTTCCATCATCATTGATGGCTACAGCAGTAAGCCATTCATCATGTCCTTCACAGGTATACATTTGTTTGCCCGTTTTGGCTTCCCAAAGGATGGCGGTATTATCCCAGCTACCAGTAATTACTCTTTTACCATTGCCACTCAGGGCAACAGAAGTAATACGTGCTGTATTACCTGTTTGTAGTACTGTTGTTAGTTCTTTACTCTGTGCGAAGATGTTATCTAAAAAAAGCAAACAGGTAAATAATGTTAAACAAGATAATTGAAGAAGTGATCTAGGTGATAGCATAGCA
Organism: Bacteroidota bacterium; assembly: GCA_020631245.1. Taxonomy (GTDB): domain Bacteria; phylum Bacteroidota; class Bacteroidia; order Chitinophagales; family UBA2359; genus JAHDHP01. Next base: position 4,619 of record JAHDHP010000019.1, read on the forward strand.
ATATGATTGAAAGTACTATTGTTTAAGTAATGGATTTAACGTTGTTTGTGAGTAGAGTGATCCATTAAGACAATAAAAGTAAACATGCTAGGAAGGGGGACACTTACTTAGGAAGGGGGGCAAGCTATGGCTTTTTTTATTCTAGAAATTAGTAATTCAGTAATTTAAGTTATAAATTTATTTTAAATTAAAAAAAATATTATCAAGAAAAAAACGACTCACTCATACAGTTTAAAACGCCTAAATTTTGAATTATGTCTCTTAGATACTCGTTATTAACCTATTGTATATTAGGCTTTGTTGTTGTTTGCATCGAGCTTTTTTTTAGCTCTTTTAGCCAAGTGTTCGTGAAGGACATTCCAGATGTTGTGTGGGATAAAAGTTTTGGAGGGCAATTACAAGATAATATTCATTGTAGCATTGTAAATCAGGAGAACCAGTATGTGTTTTTGGGTGATACTGAATCGAAAGGAATAGGAAAAAAAGATGCTTGGTTGTTTCAGACGGATAGTTTGGGGGAGCTTTTGTGGGATAAAACGATAGGAGGTAGTGCAGATGATATTTTGTTGGATATAGTAGAAACAGAAGATGATGGTTATTTGCTATTGGGTCATACTCAGTCTAAGGGAAGTGGTTTGGAAGACATGTGGTTGGTGAAAACAAATGGACTGGGTAATGTTGAATGGAATAAAGCTTTTGGTTCGCCCAATATAGAAAAGGGGCAGATTATTAGGCGCACGAATGAGGACTTGTATTTATTGGTTGGTTCTAAGGATAATAGTATTGATCCAGAAAGAGACACCACATTACCTCAATATTTTATATGGTTGATGATGGTAGATGTAGATGGGAATATACATTGGGAGCAAAAGGTTATTACTGATGAGTTGGTGACGGTTACGGATGCTTATCAGGTCTATGATGATGGTTTTTTGATTACAGCAGCTGGTAGTATTAAAGATTCTGATATAGAGAATCCTTTATTGTTACGGATTGATGCGGAGGGTAATGTGGTATCTAAAAACTGGCTTGGATTTGAGGATGAGTTTAGAAGTATCAAAGCTATTACACCTCTTTGGGATGGTACTTTTATTTTTGCAGGTACTATTTCTGATCCTAAAGGGAATAAAGATGGGTGGTTAGTTCGATCAAATGTAGATGGAGTTTTTGTATGGGAAAAGATGTTGGGAGATAAAGGACAAGATGAAATCTATGATATTATTCGTACTTCTGATGGAGGCTTGATTTTTTCAGGTACTTCTGAATCAGGAAATGGAGGCAAGGATAGCCATATGTGGTTGGTAAAGACGAACTTAAAAGGGAAGCTGCTATGGGAAAAGCACTTGGGAAGTCGAGAAAAAGCATATGCTGTTTTGGAAACACTAGATGACGATATTATTGTAGTGGGTAGCTCGAAATTGGAGAGGAATTTTTTGAACTTGAATCGAAAATCGGTAAGTAAGTCAGGAGATGTACGGATTATAAAGTTGAGTTATGAGCGAGAAGAAGAGTGAGGGATAGAGGCGGAATGGGGCGTGAGGAGGCTGCTTGTGAAGCAAGGAGTGCCGCAGGCTGAGCGGTATGAGCGAAGACAAGGAACGACTATGCTGAACAGTAGCTGAGTAGGCACATATTAGCCGAAAGCCCGACCCCCATTGCGTATATTTTGCCGCCTTAAGTTCATGCGTAAACGCATGAACGGGCGCAAAATATACGCAATGGGGGGCACTCCCAGAAAGTAAAAAAAGCAGAAAGAACGATGTTCCTTCTGCCAAAAATGTATTACAATTGATGCTGATTAATAACTAACGCCTAGCGCATTTAATGTCTTTATATTAAAAGAACCACCAGGAAGTTCATTGAGATCTTGATAGGTTTTTAATTGTTTTTTGAATACATCATTATATGCACCATCAATAGGTGTTTCATATCCTGCATTGTTTAAAGCCGTTTGTACTTTTTTGATTAAAGTAGGCGTCATATCATCTTCACAAACAATCTCTTCCCATACAGGCTTTGCTTCAGGGTCAACCATCATGATAGTATCAGTTGCTAGGGTGTGTACTGTTTCATCAAACTCCTTTACTGTCTTTGTTTCATATACAGCAGGTGTTTTTACCATTCTAAAGGAGCCATCATCTAGTTTTACCCACTCTTCTTTCGCTGCTTGAACCAGTACTTGTTTTTCTTTTAAAACATAAGTCGGTTCTTCGCCTGCATTTACAGGATGCTTAACAATTCGCATACTAGGAGCAGGGGAACATTTGGCATAACACTTTCCTACTTGTGGCTCTTTAGGTAGGTCGGAATCAGCGAATGAAGTTTTATGAACAATACGGTCTGTTACCTGCTCGTGTGTATCTTTGCTACAGGAAACTAATAGGAAAACAAAGGCCAGCAATGGTAGTATTAGCAGGCGTTTCATCGGCTGATTAGATTTTGAATTTCTTTCAGAAATCATCATAAGTCTTCTTTTTATTTGATGTTGAAAAAATGTATTGGCAATCAATAAGCTGCATGTCGCCGGCAGACATTTTTGACTAATTAATTGCGCGTAATTATAAGGTTGTTGAAATTGTTGAATTACTGCTTCATCGGCAATAAATTCGTGCAATTCTTTTAAGCTTTTTTTATATAAATGGGTTATAGGTGAAATCCACAAAACAACTTTCATTAGTTCGAGTATCAAAATGTCGATACTGTGCCACTGACGAACATGTACCTCTTCATGTGCCATAATTTGGGCAGTTTGCTCTTGGTCAAAATCACTATTTCGCTGCCAAAAAATATAATGCATGAAAGAGAAAACAGGATAAGGCCCATCTGTTTGTACAAGGGTATAATGTGGATAATTTAACTTTTCTCCACTTTGTGAAAGTCGCCATGTTTTGAATAATTGAGATCCCAATCGTAGACCTAAAACGAGCATAATACCTACATATAACAATTGTAATAGACTAAGCCAAGTGAAGGAATTAGCCATTTCTGGAATGGCGTCCTCTGCTGCAATAGCCATAGTAGTTTGCTCAAAAGTCCAGGGGAGAACTTCTTGAAAAGTATAATTTACAGGTAATAAATTGATGTCTAGTAGGGGAAGTACAATCGCTAACAAACTGGTTGTTAGTAAGTAAAAGCGATTGAATTGAAAGGAAGTATCATTTCGTAATACAAAATGATAGAAGCCATAAAAAGCGATTTGGCAACATACTACCTCTAGTAAAAAAATAAAAAAGCTCATTGTAATACATTTTTTTTGCTTAGGTAAAAAGGCTTATTTCCCTTCATCATTCTTTTTGATCTTCTCCAACAAGTCTTTAATTTCGTCAGGGTTGACTTGTTCTTCTTCCACGAAAAAAGAAACAACCTGTTCGATACTACCCCCGAAATAACGCCCTACTAAGTTTTTTAGGGTGCTACCTCTATATTCTTGCTTAGTAAGAATAGGATAGTAACGATGCGTTTTACCAAAGGCTTCATAAGCTACAACACCTCGATCCTCCAGCTTTCGAACAATAGAAGAAATAGTATTATAAGGTGGTTTAGGGTCTGGCATTTCTGCAAGAATCTCTTTTACAAATGCCTTTTTGAGCTTCCATAAGATGAACATTACTTGCTCTTCGCGTTGGTTTAGATAATTTTTAGTTGAGTCTTTCGCCATTTGTTTATATTTTTTGCGATTCAATAGAGATCAGATAATTGTATTTCGATGACATGTCAAAGGTAAAACGAAATTTTCGTTTATTCAACTATTTTTTAGTTTTAAAACTAGAAAATAGTTGATTCTTGATGCCGATTACTGAGAGTTGCTATGTTAAATGCTTGTTTGTTAATGAGTTATAAGAAGTGTAGGAAAGAAAAATTTAATCAAAAAAAGTTTTTCATTTCAAAAAATGCTACATTCGTATTAAATCAATAAATAAGAGATGAAATATATTTACGCTTCTTTATTTTTTATTTTGGTCATTATTGCTTGTAAAAAAGATTCCCCTGATTCGAATAACTCCCCTTGTATTGGGCAATTTGAAGCTGATCCACCTGGTCAATGGTTGTTAGGTGATTTTCATGTCCATGCTTCAGGAGCTAGTAATGATACGGGTGGTGATTCGTGGCCAGTAGATATAAAACGAGTAGCTCAAGAAAGGGGCTTGGATTTTTTGGTACTGACCGATCATAGTAATAGTACGGGGAGTGATGCAAGTACGACAGAAGAAGATCCTGCTTTATTTAATCAAGGCCCTGAATTTCCTTATTGGGATTTGTGTGATTCACTAACAGAAGCAGGTCATTTTTTGATGGTCGATGGAAATGAGATAAGCCCAGTAACTACCGATGATGAACGTTTCAAACCCACGGGGCATATTGGTTGTATTCCTATGAATCTGGATACATTCGATCCTAGTGTAGTCTTTATTGATCGTCCTAAAGGAGCGTTGACGGGTAAAGAGGTACTCGATCAGGCATTAGATGCAGGATGTTTTGCGATTATCAACCACCCCTACGCGCCTAATTCATGGATTGCTTACGATTGGACGAGTTATGATTATCATGCAATTGAGGTGTGGAATGGAACGCTTGGGTTTGATGTTTTTGATGAACGAGGGCGTGATATATGGATTTGTGATTTACTAAGTGGTAGAATGGTAACAGCAGTTGGTGGAAGTGATTGCCATCGAGTTAATATTGACGCACCTGGTTCTGGTTTAGATCCTGCTATTGGATATCCTACAACGGCTGTTTTTGCCGAAAACTTTGATTGGTCGTCAATTATAGAGGGCTTACAGGCTGGTAAGACAAGCATTTTTGAAGGTGACACGCGTTTGTTTATAGATGGTTATACATCTGATAGTTGTCGAGCGGTTAATACCGATATTCAAATTGTTCGTTTACGAGGCACGGTAGATAGTCGCTTAGATGAGCCAATCTTATACCTCACCCAATCTACTGCTTGTCAAGATATGCGCCCTGATATGTTGGCTCCAACAATTAGTAGAGATACCTTATTGGTGCAGGCACTAAGTGTAGGAGAGACATTCGATATATCAATTTCTATTCAAGGAAATAAAAAAGGAGTTTATCTGGGAGAAATACAGGGAGATTGGCATTATGGGGCTTTGTCGGAGGCGATTGTTATTGAGTAATTAGAGATCAGGTTACAGGGGTCAGGAGTCAGAATTTGCCTAAGAAGCAATAAAAACTGACTCCTGAAACCTGGTTCCTGACTCCTGCGATTTATTTATTCTTCCAAACCGGCTTCCTTTTTTCTCGAAATGCCATAATCCCTTCCATCGCATCCTGCGACTGTACTGTTTTCATGAGCATCGTATGTAAATAGGCATGTGCTTCGGCACTCGATTTAGATTGTAGTTCATCAAAGGCTTGTAAACCCATGCGAATGGCATTCGGAGAGTTTTTGAATAAGTCTGCCACTAACAAATCAACCGCACTCATCAATTCAATATCTGATTGCACCAACTGTGTTGCCAAACCATAGTCTAATGCTTCATGTGCATTAAGGCTATGACCACGCATACACCAATCCAATACCTTACGAGGAGGCATAATACTCAATAAACTTTGCATGACTTGCATGGGCCAAAGTCCTCGTTTTACTTCAGGAAGGGCGAAAAATACATTGTCCTTCGCAATCACATGCGTACAACCTCCTAACAATAACATACCCCCTGCATAAACAGATGCATGAACACGCGCAATACAAGGCTTGTGTAAATGACGAAATAAATCACCAATAATAATCTGCTCTTTAGGAGTGGGAATAGTCGAATCTTTAGGATCATCGCCCCCCATAAAAGCCTTCAAATCAGCCCCCGCACAAAACACATCGCCCTTAGCAGCAAGTACTACCGCCCAAATTTCTGTTTGATGATGTGCATAAGATAATGCATAAGCCAACTCATTGACCAAGGTTGGATTCATTGCATTTTTCTTCTCTGCTCGATTGAGAGTAATTGTTAACAAATGCGCTTGTTCTACAACTTCCAAATAAGCAAAAGTTTGATTCGCAAAATCAGCTACTATTTCGTTTCCGTAAGTCATGTTATTATTTCTATATTAGATGTTAGAGCGATCTATGGACTGAACGTAGTACAGACAAGGCATGGCCTTGTCTCTAGTAAAATCTGCCACCTGAATCCTTATTTATTTGCATAATTATCCCACAAATAATAAAATAAAGATACAAAACCAGCTCCTAATAATATCTTGGCAAGTGCCCCAGGAATAAAAGGATAAAAGCCATATTCCAAAGCTTTGGAGAAGCCATAGTGATAACTCAAATGGGCCACGCCAAAAATGATGATAATAAGCGTACCAATCGTCATTGCCAACACATTCCATTCAAATGTGTGCTTCATATTGGCCATGATTCCTGCTACCAAAGCCGCAGGCACAAAACCATATAAATACCCCCCACTTGGGCCCGCTAGTTTACTAATACCACCCGCTCCATCTGCAAAGACAGGGAAGCCCAACATCCCTAATAATAAATATAAAATAACAGCTCCCGTTCCCAGTGTCTCTTTCAAGATACAAGCAACAACCAATACGGCAAGACTTTGACCTGTAATAGGAATTTTAGGAAGTGGAATAGTAATTTGTGCAAAAATAATGATAACGATAGTACCCACTACGAGTAAGCTCAAAGCAGGCATAAAGGGCATATTAGCTTTTATAAGATCCATAGATGAAAATAAATGATTAAGACGACTTCTGAGGCTTTCCAATGAATAAGTACATACCAAAACCCACTACAACAGTAAGCACACCTACCAAGGCCACCATTGGCTTTTCACTAATCATATAACCTACAATCAAAAAATTGATTAATAAGTAAATGATCGGAATAAAAGGAAAGAACCAGCTTCCAAAAGGCATTTTTTGAGCGGGGTTTTTATACTTCACCACAAATAAGCCCAGAATAGTTAATATTCCAAAACAACACAAGATAAAACCCGCATAATTAATGACCGCATCAAAGGTAGCAGTTAATATAAAAAAACAGGCTAAACCTGCGAGTAAAAATAAAGCTATTTGTGGCGCGCCTCGTTCATTGGTCGCTTGCAGAAATCCTAATTTAGGATAATCTTCCGCCATTACTTTAACCACTCGCGAACCCGTTACCAACATCGAACTCAATGCCGCTATCAAACCAATAGCAATCAAGCCAGCGACGATCATTCCGCCTTGTTTCCCAAATGCACTTTCCGCAGCTACCTGTGCCACCATTTCCTTCTGTTCAAAAGGAATATCCAAGAGCGTTTGCATAGGCGTTACATACATAAAGGTGTAATTAATCAATACATAAAAAAACATCACAATACCTGTACCCAATAACAAAGAAATAGGAATGGTACGCTCTGCATCTTCCACCTCATCCAAAATATAAACACTCGCATTCCAGCCCGTATAGGCGTAGGTAACATATATAAAGGAAATCACAAAAGCAGGGGTGAAAATCATCTCCCAATCAGCCGAACTAGGCATAATTCGCAATTCTTGTCCTTCCCCAAACAAGAATGCAGCTACGATAAAAACCACAATCAACACCATTTTGATAATCGTCGAACCAAAGTGAAAATCGCCTCCTTTTCGGGTATCATAACTATGAATTAAGCTGATCAAAACCACCGCTAAAATAGCAGTCAATTTCAAATTCAATACACCCAAACCATTACTATACGTAGCAAAGGCAATCGCCGAAGCGGCCAATGGCGCGCCAAAGCCTACCACTACGGTTACAAAGCCAGCAATAAAGCCCCACACATCTCCATAAATCGTTCGTACATAATGATATTCACCTCCAGATCGTGGCATCAAACTCGCCAAAGCCACATAGCTCAAAGCACCACATAAAGAAGCAATTCCTCCCACAATCCACAACAACAAAACACCCGCTACCGATGGCACTCCCGCTAATTGATAGCCCAAGGATACAAATACCCCAACCCCTATCATATTGGCAATCACAAAGGAAGTCGTCGTCTTTAAATCAAATGCTTTTTTCATTTTTTATATTCTTTATCTTTTTGGCGTGCCCTTTTTCTCCTCGCCCGTTCATGCGTCCACGCATGAACGGGCGAGGAGAAAAAGGTCGGGCTATCCGTTTGTAGTTGTCTCACACCCGCTAGTTCAGCATATGCCTAGCAGTGTCTTCCGCTGTCAGCCCTGCTAGTCATTGCCTCACAAAAGCGGCTGTTTCGTCAAGCTACCACTGCTATCCCTCACGCGATAACAATGAGTGAATGTGTGACTGAGCGAATGAGTGGATAGGCGTTACGCTTTTTTATTAGCTACCACCAGCGTCCTTACTGGTGATATTTATGACAAATCTCAGCCTCTGGCTGAAGCTCCCTCCTCATTGCCTTTCTCCCCGCATTATACATGATTTATTGTTAAAGGTATAACGCGAAAAATGAATGATTGTGCAAATGAGTGAATAGGCGTAACGCTCATTCAGTCATTCGCTCAGTCACACATTCACTCATTGATCAAAGCGTCAACCAATAACTCAACTTCATCACCAGCCCCCAATCACGCTGCGTAAAATCTGTCGAGTGCATATTGTCGCTAAAAACGATAAACAAATCAGACATCGGCGCAAAACGCCACTGCAAGCGGCTATTGATATTGAAATTCTCACTTTGCGTATTGTACTGGAAGAAGTTGGTAAAAAATAGATTATTCGTAAAGGTCAATTCGATTGTAGGGCCAATCAAAAAGAGGCGAGCATCCCCAAAGCCTTCAGGAAAACGAACATCATTAAAATTGACGCCTACACCAAAACGCCCCCAGGGTTGGATACGATAATTAATATCAGTACTAATTTGAAGACGATTCCCATTATAGAACCCCCCATAAAATGATATTAATTCTCCATAAAAACGATTTCGTTTACTGGATCTTAAAACAACTCCTGCATCTGTATAATGATAAATATCAGCTTGTAGAAGTGATTCCATCGAACCCGTAATATTGGTAGGAAAGTAGAGCTGAGTGGCAAAATTTCGGACAAATCCTTTCAACTGTGCCCCATCATTAAAGTTGATTCCACTTTCGAATACAGAATAGCGATCAGAGATATTGAGTTTTTTACCTGTTGAAAAGACTTTTTGTTCAGCTTGTACATACCAATTACGAAGTTTGGGCCATTGTTCGGGATAAAAACGATACCCAAGATAATGTAAACTAGCCCAGTAGCCCAAAGGGTTGGAAGTACCTAATGCATCATTACGATGAAATAATTCGCGTGCAAAGCCCACATCAGGCGTAAAATTACTCCCCAATTGTTCAATAGAAAATAAGCCATACCAATGGCGACTATCATAACCAATGGCTCCTATAAAGCTAATACGACTAGCAAAATCTCCTTGTTTAAAATCGGGATCTTCTCGATCAGTAAAGGAATAGTGATTTTGGATAAAACAATCCCACTTATTATCGGCTGATCGGTAATTTAGTTCTAGCCCTCCTACGCGGTTATAGTCATTTTTTTCGGGTGAGAATCCGTTGAATGCTTGGCGATTGACCACGAAGCCTGTAATGCTTGAACGAGCAAGTACTTTTTGCTGTACAGTAGCCACTGAGAAGTTTTGACTTTTTGTACCTGCTACTCCTTCTGTTTGAACACTCATCAGGCCAATACGGGTATTATCGGTGACGTTACCAGTGAGTCTCGCTCCTAACAAAATAGGAATCAACTCCCCGCCACTCAAGCCGATTCGCCTTGAAAAGAAAGGGCGAACAGGGCCAATTCCATAACGGAATAAATCACTGTTTTCGAGGAAAAAGTTGCGTTGTTCAGGAAGAAAAATACTAAAACGATCTAAGTTGGTGACTTGTCGATCTACATCTACCTGAGAGAAATCGGGATTAACGGTAAGGTCAAGGTTCAAGGAACTACTGAGGGCTATTTTAGCATCAAAACCCGCATTGGGCTTGAAGCTTGCCTTTGTATCTCCCGCCTCTATATCTCTGGAAACTTGAGAGCTAACATAGGGGATAAAGGCGATATTAGCTCCTGTTTTACTAGGAGCTTTGTCCCATTTTAGTTTGCCTGTAAACACCAAACTAGCCACATTATACTGTGTAGGTACAGGAACCCAGGTAGAAGTTTCGATTCGTTTGAGATCATTTCGCGCAAAATTGATTCCCCATTCGTCTACTCCTTCTGTAAAACGAAGAGTCTTGAAGGGAATGGCAATTTCGGCAATCCATTTATCTGCATGACGAGTGACTTTGGAAAACCATTTGTGATTCCAACTAGTGGTTACCCCAAACTGCCCACCGTTTTGTACCAAGCCTTCACGTTGCATCCCTAAAGGACTGATAGCAAAACTAAATCCCGCTGTTTGATTATTAAAAGGATCAAGAAAAATGGCGAAGGCATCGGTAATAGGGAAAGAAAAATCTCGCTTGAGGGATTGTACGACATAGTCCCCTTCCATATCATCATAGCAGATGGCTCCGATATAAAGAAAGCGGTCATCATAAGTGGCACGTACTTCTGTTTTACTACCTGCAAATTGGTCATCTCTAGGACGACTTTGGTAGAAATCTTTTACAGGGATTGCCTGTTCCCAGTCTGCCTCATCCAATAAGCCATCTAAGGTTATTTTGCCCGTTGCTTTTTGGATGGGTAGCTGATAGTCTTTTGTGTCGGGAGTTTGTGCACAAATGATACACGGAAGAAGAAAATAGGATAATAGAAGGTAAATATATTTCATTGCCGCTTCAAATTAGATGGGATCATTGAATGTTGGCAAAGGTAAGGTATTTTTTTCTCCTCGCCCGTTCATGCGTTCACGCATGAACGGGCGAGGAGAAAAAGGGCACGCCCAAAAAAAAATTATTGAATAATAGAAGCATTGTCAAATCCGCGAGATTGGACAACGGCTAATATATCGGAGGAGCTAAAATTATTGACAAAATCACTAATGGTCACTAGGACAGTGCCTGAGCTAGTTCCTTCGATATCTAGTTCTCCTAAATCGCTTAAGCGGGTGAGTTGACTATAAGTAAGCCCTGCAAATTCTCCCACTTTTACTTTGCCTGTACTTGGTCGGGTATTATTCCGATTTTGATAAGGTTTGATCGTTGTGGTAGGTGAGTTTTTTAGCGTAGGAGGTCGATAATTTTCAAGAAACTTTGCATTGGAGCGACTGGAAGTAATATCATCGGCGGTAATTATTTTTCCTTGATTTTTAGTACTAGGAGGACGTTCTCCCCGCATATTTTCGTAGGGATTGGGTGAAATATCAACCCAATCATTTGATGAAGATGTTAATGTGCCACCAGATGATGTAGTACTAGGCTTATCGGAAAGATAAGAATTCGTTTTACTGGCTGTTGGTGAAGATGTTGCAGCGGGGCTTGTTAAACTTGCTGTTACTTCTTTTTCAATAGCTGGTTGTTTTGTTTTAGCTGGTTTTGACTCAATAACAGGTTTGTCTGTTTTGGCAGTAGATAGTTTATTCGGTTCACAATCTTTTCCTTTGCATTTTACTCCTGTAAAAATAGGAACTGATTCACCAGTCTTTTGAGCGGCGATTAGTTCTTCTTCAAAACTGGTATATTCAGGCCAAGGCATATCACTTACTGAACTCAATATTTTATCCATATCTTTAAGGCTCGGATTGATGGATATGATTTGACCTTTAGGATCAATAATGAACACCGCAGGAATACGATCTACTTGGAATGCTTCTGCAAATGGAGAGTCGAATTTGCGTTTTTCGATGACATTATTGGGCCAGTTCATTTGATGTTCAATAATCGCTTTTTGCCATTCTTGACTACTATCTTCTAAACCAACGCTAAATACTTCGAATCCGTCTGCATCTTTGAAACGGGCATTCTTATATTTGTCATTGATGATGCGGTAATTGCTTATGTGTGGTACCGAACAAGGGCACCAAGAACCCCAGAAATGTAGTAAGACGTATTTGCCCTGTAAACTGTTAAGGCTTTTTAAGCTGCCATTTTGATCGGGCAGATCAATATAGCTTACTTTTGTGTTAAGTAATTGGTTGTTGGTGGTGTAACTTGATAATAGCAAGCCACCCATTGCTAATGTAAGAATTAAGAGCACTTTTTTCATAGTTCTACTTATTGGATGAAGTAATTAGG